>NZ_JBFANM010000057.1:0-81304 GCF_040674815.1 Nonomuraea sp. NPDC049709 | reverse complement strand
CGGGAGGTGGCCCACGCCATGGACGTTCCGACGGCGAAGTGGGCCGCCAAGGTCCTGGAGTACCCGGCCGGCGGGCTCGGGCTGTCCGGTCCCGGGTGGCCGTGGACGCTGGCCCTGCGCCCGCTCGTCCTGGGCCTGGCAGGACTGGCCGCCGCCCTGGGCGCCGCCTGGCTGATCCGGCGGGCCCGCACCCGCCGGCCGGTGGACGCCCGCAGCGGCCGATGAGCCGCTTCGAAGATCGCTTCTCCTACTGTGGGGGCCGGCGTTCGTCGGTGGGGTAGTCGGCCGAGCGGCTCACGTCGGCCCACTTCTCGGTTTCCGCGGCGCGGAGCTCGGCGGCCTTCTGGGCGGAGGCGACGGCGTCGCTGCCGAGGAGGAGCCGCCGGGGTGGGTCGGCGTCGCGGACGACGTCGATGATGATCCGGGCGGCACGGGCCGGGTCGCCGGGCTGGGTGCCGTCGGTGTCGCGCCGGTAGCGGTGGATGGCGCCCACGGTCTGCTCGTAGTCGGGCCCGACAGGGTGGATCTCCATGGAGGAGCCCTGCCAGTCGGTACGGAACGCCCCCGGCTCGACGATGATGACCTTGATGCCGAAGGGTGCGACTTCGTTGGCGAGGACTTCGGAGAAGCCTTCGACGGCGAACTTCGCGGTCTGGTAGGCGCCCATTCCGGGGGTGCCGCCGACGCGTCCTCCGATGGAGGAGAACTGTACGAAGACTCCTGATCGCTGGGTGCGCAGGACGGGCAGCGCGGCCCGGGTGACGTTCACGACGCCGAACAGGTTGGTTTCGATCTGGGCGCGGAAGTCGTCCTCGGCCATCTCCTCGATCGGCGCGCTGTTGCCGTAGCCGGCGTTGTTGACGACCACGTCGAGGCTGCCGAAGGTGTCGGTGGCCTCCTTGACCGCCCGGGAGGCCGCGGCGGCGTCGGTGACGTCGAGCGCGACCGCGCGTACCCGGTCGCCGTGCCGGGCCACCAGGTCGTCGAGCTGCTCGGGGCTGCGTGCGGTGGCGATGGCCTGGTCGCCGGCTTCGAGGACGGCTTCGGCGAGGCGACGTCCGAGGCCGCGCGATGCTCCGGTGATGAGCCATGTCTTGGCCATGGGTGTTTCCTTCGTTATCGATCTTCCCACTAACTGTCTCATCAATGTAGCATTTAAAGGGTTAAGGTTCGTCTGATGGTGACACAAATCTCGTCATGTGCTACAGGGTCCCTTGCTGGTCCCGGTACGTCTCCAGCAGTCGCAGCCACACCTCGCTGATGGTGGGGAAGGGTGGCACGGCGTGCCAGAGGCGTTCGACGGGGATCTCGCCGATGATCGCCACGGTGGCGGAGTGGAGGAGCTCGGCGACGCCTGGCCCGGCGAAGGTGGCGCCGACGACGGTGCGGCGGTCGGGATCGATGAGGGCGCGGGCCCTGCCGCGGTAGTCCGGGCTGTGCTGGACGGCGCCGGCGACGTGGCCGAGGTCGTAGTCGACGACGTCGACGCGGCGGCCGGTGCGCCGGGCTTCGATGGTGGTGAGGCCCACGCCGGCGATCTCGGGGTCGGTGAAGACGACCTGGGGCACGGCCGCGGTGTCGGCGGTGCCCGCGTGGGGGCTCCAGCGTCCGGTGTCGAGCGGGGTTCCGATGGCGCGGGCGGCGATGACGGCGCCGGCGATGCGGGCCTGGTACTTGCCCTGGTGGGTGAGCAGGGCCCGCCGGTTGACGTCACCCGCGGCGTAGAGCCAGTCGCCGGGGACGGCGGTGACGGTGAGGGTGTCGTCGGTGGCGAGCCAGTCCCCGGGGGCCAGGCCGACGGTCTCGAGGCCGATGTCGCCGGTGCGGGGCGCGCGGCCGGTGGCGAAGAGGATCTCGTCCGCGGTGAGCCGGTCGCCGTCGGAGAGGGTGATGCGGACCTCGCCGCCCGTACGGTCAGCGGTGCGGACGGTCACGCCGAACCGCAGGTCGGTGCCCGCTTCGCGGAGGCGGTCGGCGACGAGCTCGCCGGCGAAGGGCTCCATCTGCGGCAGCAGCCGGGTGCCGCGGGCGAGGAGGGTGACCTCGGTGCCGAGGGCCTGCCAGGCGGTGGCCATCTCGGTGGCCACGACGCCCGCGCCGGCGATGACGAGTCGTCCGGGCGGCTGCGCGGCGCTGGTGGCCTCGCGGCTGGTCCAGGGGCGCAGGTCGCCGAGCCCGGGCAGGTCGGGGAGGGCGGCGCCGCTGCCGGTGCACACGGCCACGGCATGCCTGGCCCGCAGGTGGACGGTGCCGCCGTCGGGGGTGGTCACGGCCACGCGTCGTGGCCCGTCGAGGCGGCCGTGGCCGCGTTGGAGGTCGATGCCGGCCGTCTTGAGCCATTCGACCTGGCCGTCGTCGTTCCAGTGGGCGGCCATGCGGTCGCGATGCGCCAGCACGGCGGCGACGTCCAGCGGTCCGGCGGCGGCCGGGGCCAGGCCCGGCACCCGGCCGGCGTCGGCCCGCAGGAGTGCGGGCCGCAGCAGGGCCTTGCTCGGTTCGCACGCCCAGTAGGAGCATTCGCCGCCGACGAGTTCGCTCTCCACGATGACGGTGCTCAGGCCGGCGGCGGTGGTCCGGTCGGCGACGTTCTCGCCGACCGGACCGGCCCCGATCACGACCACGTCATAGGTACGGGTGTCTTCGGTGGTCACTGGTCCTCCATGGTGTGGCCGTGTCTCGGGGATGGCGCCGGTCAGCGGCCGGGCAGCCGTTCGCTGATCTCCTGCAGGAACCAGCGGTTGCCGTCGGGGTCGGCGAACGAGGCGAAGGAGCCGTAGCTGGCACGCTGCGGGTGCAGGCCCATGACGCGGCCGGTCTCGCCGGCCTGGTGGAAGGCGCCGGTGGCGTCGTGGAACGGGCCGGTGACGTCGACGCCGCGGCCGGCCAGTTCCTTCCGGGCCTGCTCGATGTCGGACACGATCAGGTGCAGTCCCTGGACCGTGCCGGGTGCGGCGTCGGTGAGGCCGTCGCCGAAGATGATCGAGCAGGCCGAACCTGGGGGAGTGACCTGAATGATCCGGTAACCGTCGTTGATGGGGAAGTCCGCGTCGAGGCGGAAGCCCAGCTGCCGGGTGTAGAAGTCCCTGGCGCGGTCGGTGTCGGATACGGGCAGGACGACGACTTCGAGCTTCATGTCCATGGTCGTGATCTTCCTTTCGGGTCGTGGGGCTATCGGGTGGCGCGTGCGGCCTTCTCGATGACGCCGGCCACGGTCTTGGGCTGGGAGACGGCGACGGAGTGGGAGGCGCGTACCTCGACGGAGTGTGCGTGGGCGCGCTTGGCCATGTAGCGCTGGACCGCCGCCGGGATGTTGAGGTCCTGGGTCGTGATGACGGCCCAGGTGGGCTTGTCCTTCCAGGCGGCGGCCTCGGTCTTCTCCTCCAGGGCGGACTGGGCGATGGGCCGCTGGGTGGCGGCCATGAGGGCCGCGGCGCCGGCCGGTACGTCGGCGGCGAACTGGTGGCGGAACTTGCCGGGCTTGATGTACAGGTCGGTTCCGGCGGTGCCGTCGGGGAGGGTGAAGGGGGTCGGGTCGAGGGCGGCGGGGAGGGTGGAGCCGGGGTACTTGTTCGTCAGCTCCAGGGCGGTCTCGCCGGGGGCGGGCAGGAAGGCGGCGACGTACACGAGGGCCTTGACCTGGGGGTCGTTCGCGCCGGCGACGCTGATGACCGAGCCGCCGTAGGAGTGCCCGACGAGGATCTTCGGTCCGGCGACGTGGTCGAGGACGCTGCGGAGCGCGGCCGCGTCGTTGGCCGGCCCGCGCAGCGGGTTGGCCGCGGCGACGACGGGATAGCCGTCCGCGCGCAGCTCCTCGATCACCGCGTTCCAGCTGGAGGCGTCGGCGAAGGCGCCGTGCTCCAGCACGATGGTCGGCTTGGCCGGCTTGTCCGCCGCGAGGGCGGGCGTGGCGGCGGTGGCGAGGAGACCGATGGCGACCGTCGACAGGACGCCCGACATGAGCCCCCGGCTGCGTGCACCCTTGCTGCTGACCACGAAATTCCCCTTTCACAAGGCTTCCGACGAAGGTGGTGAATCTGGCGCCACCACTGTCGTCCGGGAAGGACCGCGGCCACATCGGTCACTTGACGGTCAGTCACGAGGGGGCGGCCGGACCGTCGGTCGGCGGCACCGCCCGGCCGTGAGCTGCGCGCCGCGCGCATGTCCCCGTATACGGCCCGCTGACTGCGCCGGGGCTTGTGCGACGTGCCGCCGGAGCGCCTCGCCGATGCTGACCGTCAACTGACTGATGTGCCGGATGCCGGCCGCGGACGACAGTGAGACGCACCCCAACAGCTGACGACCCAGAACGTCAGCGAGAGGAAACGTCATGAAACGCCTTTTGATCATTCTTGCGGCCGGCGTGCCGCTGGCGGCGGCGATAGCCCTGCCGACCAGCGCCGCCGCCGCGGCCGTCGCCGCCCCCTTCACCTGCTCGTCCCTCTCCGTGAACGCCCCGGCGGGGACCACGGTGGAATCCGTGACGGCGCAGCGCCGGGAGGCGGGCACCGTGACCGTCCCGCCGGTGACGCCGCTGCCCGGTGCCGAGATTCCCGGCGTGCCGGCCCGCTGCGAGGTCACGGTCACGCTCACCCACCCGGGCGTCGGCGACCACGCCAAGGTGCGGGTCTGGCTGCCCGAGACGGGCTGGACCGGCCGCCTCCAGGCGCTCGGCGGCAGCGCCTTCGCCGCCGGCGACTACGGCGCGGGCCTGGCCGGCGCCGTCAAGACCGGCTACGCCGCCGCGACCACCGACGCCGGCGTCAGCACCTACCTGGACACCACCTGGGCCCTGAACAGCGCGGGCGAGGTGAACACGGCGCTGCTGAAGAACTTCGCCGACCGCTCGCAGCACGAGATGACGGTCGTCGCCAAGCAGGTCATCGCCAAGGTGTACGGCAAGCCCGCCTCCTACTCGTACTGGAACGGCTGCTCGACCGGCGGCCGCCAGGGCTACATGGAGGCCCAGCGCCACCCCGGCGACTACGACGGCATCCTGGCCACCGCTCCGGCGATCAACTGGGACGAGTTCGAGGTCGCGACCGTGTGGCCGCAGGTGGTGATGAACGAGGAGGACACGTTCCCCTCTCCCTGCGAGTTCAACCTGTTCAACCAGGCTGCCGTCAAGGCGTGCGACCCGCTCGACGGCGCCCGTGACGGGCTCATCGGCGACCCCGCCAGGTGCGACTTCGACCCGCGCCGGCTCATCGGCAGGACGGTCGAGTGCGAGGGCGAGCAGGAGACGATCACCGCTGCCGACGCGGCCGTCGTACGCAAGATCTGGGACGGCCCCCGCACGCCGTCCGGCAGGAAGCTGTGGGCCGGCGTCCCGATCGGGGCCGGCTTCGACCTCGCCGGCACCAAGCTCGACACGGACGGCACCCGCGTGGGCGCGCCGTTCCCGGTCCCGGCCGCCTGGGTCGCGACGTGGCTGAAGCGGCAGCCCACCTACGACCTCTCGACGATCACCTACGCCGAGTTCGCCAAGCTGTTCGAGCAGTCCCAGGCCGAGTACGACAAGATCATCGGCACCGACGACCCCGACCTGTCGGAGTTCCGCAGGTCCGGCGGCAAGCTGCTCACCTGGCACGGCCAGGCCGACCAGCTGATTCCCGCCCAGGGCACCGTGGACTACCGCCGGCGGGTGGAGCGGGCCATGGGCGGTGCGCACCAGGTCGACGACTTCTACCGGCTGTTCCTGGCGCCGGGCGTCGCCCACTGCGCCGGCGACACGAGCACCGGCCCCAAGCCCACCGACGCCCTCGGCGCCCTGACGGCCTGGGTCGAACAGGGCAAGGCCCCGCAGACGCTGAGCGCCGCCATCACGGACTCCTCCGGCGAGACGGTGACGCGCAAGTTGTGCCTGTACCCGTCCGTCTCCCGCTACAGCGGCCACGGCGACCCGGCCGACGCCGGCAGCTACTACTGCGCCCCGGTCCGGCACTGACCAT
This sequence comes from Nonomuraea sp. NPDC049709, assembly GCF_040674815.1. Classification (NCBI taxonomy): domain Bacteria; kingdom Bacillati; phylum Actinomycetota; class Actinomycetes; order Streptosporangiales; family Streptosporangiaceae; genus Nonomuraea; species Nonomuraea sp. NPDC049709. Next base: position 75,356 of record NZ_JBFANM010000057.1, on the reverse strand, counting down.
CATCCGCTCGTCGAAAGGCCATCCGTCATGAGCACGAAGGCTCCGTCATCCCTGCTGAGGCTGTACCTGGGCCGTGGAGTCCTGGCCGTGGCGTGGGCCGCGGCGTTCGCCTCCGCGCACGACCCCGTTGACGCCCTCGCGATCACCTTGCTGGTCGTCTATCCGCTGATCGACGCGGTGTCGTCGCTGATCGAGCTGCGCGCGGCCCCGGACGGACCGGCGGATCGCCTGACGCTGTTCAACGGGCTGCTCAGCGCGTTGGCCGCCGTCGGCGTCGGCCTCGCCGGAGCGGGCGGGGTGCCGGCGGTGCTGCACGTGTTCGGTGCCTGGGCCGTCGTCTCCGGTGCGGCGCAGGTGCTGGTCGGGCTGCGGCGACGCGGGCCCGACCTGGCCCCGCAGTGGCCGATGCTGATCGCGGGCGGTCTGTCGTTCCTCGTGGGCATCTTCTACAACATCCAGGCCCTCGGGGACACCGCCTCGCTCGATGTGCTGTCGGTCTATGCCACCGGCGGCGGCGTGTTCTTCATCATCCAGGCCGGGCTGCTGGCCTGGCGTGCCCGCCGGCCCCGGGAGCGGACCGTCTGACGGTAATCGGCCGCCAACGCAGAGACAGCCTGCCGGATCGTATCCGGCAGGCTGTCGGTGTGTTCGGGACTGGTCGTCGCGTTCGTCAGAGGTGGTCCACGTCGACGACGGCCTGGGCGAAGGCCGTGGGCGCCTCTTGCGGCAGGTTGTGGCCGATGCCCGCCAGGGTGCGGTGATCGTAGGGGCCGGTGAACATGGAGCGGTACGACGAGCCGTCGCCCGGCGGCGCCGTGAAGGGGTCGCGCTCGGCGTCCAGGGTGATGGTCGGCACCTTGATGACCGGCCGGGCGGCGAGCCGCTTCTCCAGGCCGTCGTAACGGCGCTCCCCTTCGGCCAGGCTCAGCCGCCACCGGTAGTTGTGGATCACGATGGCGGCGTAGTCGGGGTTGTCGAAGGCCGCGGCCGTGCGGTCGAACGTGGCGTCGTCGAAGTCCCACGTCGGGGAGACGGTGTCCCAGACGAGCCGGGCCAGGTCGTGCCGCTTGTCCCTGTCCTCCATGGCCTTCCGGCCCCGCTCGGTGGCGAAGTAGTACTGGTACCACCAGGCGTATTCGGCCTTCGGCGGCAGCGGTTCGAGGTTGGCCTCGAGGTTGGTGATGAGGTAGCCGCTCACCGACACCAGGGCCTTGCACCGCTGCGGCCACAGGGCCGCGATGATGTCGGCGGTCCTCGACCCCCAGTCGAAGCCGGCGAGAACGGCCTTGTCGATCTTGAGGGCGTCCATCAGGGCGATGATGTCGAGCGCGATCGCCGACTGCTGGGCGTTGCGGAACGTCTTCGAGGACAGGAACCGCGTGGTGCCATGGCCGCGCAGGTAGGGCACGATCACCCGGTAGCCCTGCGCCGCCAGCAGCGGGGCGACGTCGACGAAGCTGTGGATGTCATAGGGCCAGCCGTGCAGGCAGATGACGACGGGCCCGCGGGCCGGGCCCGCCTCGGCGTAGCCGATGTCCAGCAGCCCGGCCTTGACCTGCTTCAGCGGAGCGAAGGACGTGTGCGCGCCGGGCGTGGCCGCCGGCGACGTCGGGGTCGCCCCGCGCGTGGTGGCGGAGGCGGCCGGGAAGGCCTGCAGGCCCGCCAGCGAGGCGACGGTCGCGCCGGTGGCCAGACCGACGGCCTTGCCGAAGGTGCGCCTGTTGATCATGAGGAGTCCTCCGTGTCATGTCACAAGAAATGCGGCATTTCTTACTGTTTCGGGCAGTGGAATCCGACACATCAGTCAGATGACGGTGAGACACGGCGGACGGCGGCCGTGCCGGTCGCGCGTAACCCTCTCCCGGAGCACGGCGTCCCGGCAGACCGCGCCCGACCAGCGACGCGAGGCGCACAGGAACATTCAGTCATTCGACTGTTCCTGCCCCGGCACATGTGGACAATCCTTGATCGGACCTGGTCCTGAGCCTTCCGGAGGATCCGTGAATCCCACTCCCGTCGTCTTCATCCATGGCGCGTGGCTCCACGCGTCGTCGTGGGATTCCTGGAACGAGCGCTTCTCCAGTTTCGGGTTCGCCGCCTGCGCGCCTGGCTGGCCGGGGGAGCCCGACACGGTGGGCGAGGCCCGCCGGCACCCCGAGGCGCTGCACGAGCTGGGGCTCGACGCGCTCACGGAGCACTACGCGCGCATCGTCCGTTCCTTCGACACCCCGCCGGTGATCGTCGGCCACTCGGTGGGCGGGCTCATCGCGCAGCACCTCCTCGGCACGAACGCCGGCCGTGCCGCGGTCGCCATCGCCCCCGCCCCGGTCGATCACGCGACCGGACTGGCGCCCGGGGAGCCGTGGCCGGTGTCGATGGACGCCGGGAGGTTCCGGCGGCTGTTCGCCAACGCGGTCACCGAACAGGAGTCCGCCGAGCTGTTCGAGCGCCACGTCGTTCCCGGGTCACGCCGGCTGCTGGCCGAGCTGGGACACGGCGGCGCAGTACGGCACCCGCGCGCGGTCGTGGACCACGGCAACACCGGCCGCGGCCCGCTGCTGCTGATCTCGGGGCAGGAGGACCGGCTGGTGCCCGACCACGTCACCCGGGCCGTGTACAAGTTGTACGGCGACTCGACGGCCACCAGCAGCTTCAAGCAGTTCCCGGACCGGGCCCATTCGCTGGTCGTCGACAGCGGCTGGCGGGCGGTCGCCGACCACGTGCTCGTCTGGCTCGCCGAGCGAGGGGTGCGCGCCGACCCGTCGACGTGGTGAGGGGGTCAGATGTCGCCGTCGCCTGCCTTGCCCAGAGCGTCGCGCAGCGCGGCGCGCGAGGTGATGCCCAGTTTCGGGAAGACGCGGTAGAGATGGGAGCTGACGGTGCGCGGGGACAGGTGCATGCGTTCGCCGATCTCCTTGTTCGTCAGCCCGCTCGCGGCCAGCTCCGCGATGCGGCGTTCCTGCCAGGTCAGCGCGGTCAGGTACGACAGCGAGGCGCGGGCGGGCGCCCCTGAGGCGCGTAGCTCCGCCTGGGCGCGTTCGGCCCAGCCCGTGGCGCCGAGCCGCTCGAAGGACTCGGCGGCGCGGACCAGGACGGGCCGTGCGGCCTTGGGCCCCTGGGTGTGCCGGAGCCGGACTCCGTGGGCCAGGCGGATGCGCGCCAGCTCGAACGGGAAACCGGCCGCGGCCGGGTGGGCCTCGGCGCGGGCGTACATGTCCTCGGCCTCCTTCTCGTCGGCGGCCGTCATCGCCAGGGCGCCGTAGGTGATGAGGGCCAGCCGGGGGGAGACGGCGGGCAGGCCGGCGTCGAGGGCGGCCCGGGCGTGCCGGCGGGCCTGCTCCAGGCGGCCGGTGTGCACGGCGGCCTCGACCAGGTCGAGCAGCGTACGTGCGGCCTGGTGGGCGTAGCGTTCGAACGATCCGGGCGGCGTGATGCCGATGGCGTACAGGTAGGCGGCTTCGTGGTCGCCCTCGCTCAGGGCCGCCGCCGTGCCGATGGCGTCGGCGATCTGGGTCAGGAAGCCCACGCCGCGCGGGCGGGCCCAGGCGTCCAGGACGGCCTGCGCCTCCCGGGCCCGATCGACCTGGCCGCGCAGGGCGGCCAGGAGCCCCAGGTAGGCGCGGGTGTGGTGGGCGAACAGCGTGTTCCCGTGGGACGTGGTCAGCTCCAGCGCGCGCTGTCCCGTACGTTCGGCGTCGTCCCACTCGCCGGCGGCCAGCTGGTCGAGCATGATCAGGTGCAGCATGGTCATGCCGGTGGCCACCGCGCCGGTCTCCACCTCACGGTCGACGGCCCGCTGCAGGTAGGGGCGGTACTGGCCCAGCGTGTCGACGTGGTAGGCGGCGACGGCCAGGCGCGAGACGTCCCACGGCTCCAGCTCCGAGACGCCGGCGAAGGCGCGCTCGACCCGCTCGTGCACGCCGGCGCCGTGACGGACGACGTCGCTCCACGCGTCGCGGTAGATCGCCGAGCGGGTGTCGACCCGGTCCCCGAGAGAGTCCATGAGCTGCTCGGTGCGGTCCCACAGCGCGGCGTCGCCGGCGTACTGGCTGATGGCCAGCAGCACGTTCACCAGCCGGGTGAGCGCTTCGGCAGGCTCGTGCGCGCTGTCCTTCCGCAGGCTCTCGATCGCCGCCGCGACGTGGCGATGCGCGGAGCGTACGTCGCCGTCTTCGTACAGGGCCACGTAGGCGGAGGTGACGACCGTGGCGGGGGACTCGCTCGCGCCCGGCGGCAGGTCGGAGCGGAGGAGTTGCTGCACCTGGTCCAGGAGCGCGGCATGCCCGGCGATGAAGGCGGCGTCGCCGAGCCGCCTGGATCGGTCGGCGGGGGTCTCGCTCAGCTCCGCCGCGCGGATCAGCCAGGCCACGGCGGCGACCGCGCCGCCGCGCCGGGTCGCCGAGTCGGCCGCGGCTTCCAGCGCGGCCGCCACCTCCTCGTCGGGATCCACGATCGAGGCGGCCAGGTGGCGGGCGCGCCGCTCGACGTCGTGGCGGTGCACCTCCGCCAGCTCGGCGTGTGCCGCGCGCCGCTGGTTGGGGGTCGCCAGCCGCACGACGGTGGTGCGGATCAGCGGGTGCCGGAAGACGAGGTCGCCGGTGGCGGGGTCGGAGTCGAGCAGGCCCGCGGCGACCGCTTCGTCGGCCCCGCGCATGCGGTAGCGGGGGCCGGGGGCGTGGTTGCCGCCCGGTCCCGCCCCGACGCCGTCCAGAGCGCCGCGCAGCAGCTCCGCGCGTACGGGACCGGGCAGGCGTTCGATGCGGATGCCGTAGACGTGCTGCAGCCGGCGCGACAGCGGGATGTTGCCGAATCCGAGGAGCTCCTCGGCCGTGCGGCCGGTGTGTCCGCCGTTCACGTAGGCGGGCAGCTCCAGCAGCGCCAAGGGGTTGCCCATGGCGTGCTCCATGACGATGCGCCGGGTCTGCGGGTCGAGCTCCGGGTGGCGCAGGTCCAGCAGCTGCCCGGCGGCCCTGTCCGACAGGGCCGCCACGGGGAGCTCGGGAAGCGCGGCCGTGTCGAACCGCGAGCCCAGGTCGGACCGTACGGCGATGAGCATCTTGACGGAGCTGCCGGTGAGCCGGCGCCCCACGAACCCGCACACCTCGGCGCTGGAGGCGTCCATCCACTGACCGTCGTCGAGCACCAGCAGGAGCGGCCGCTCCGACGCCGCCAGGGACAGCAGGTCGAGGACCACGATGCCGAGGGACATGACCGACGGCGCCTTGCCCTCGCGCAGCCCGAAGACGACGTCGAGGACGGCACGGTGGCCCTCGTCGAGCTCGGCCGAGCGGGGCAGCAGCGAGTACAGCAGCTGGTGCAGGCCGGCGAAGGGCAGCTCCGCCTCCGCCTCGACGCCGGCGGCCCGGATCACCCGGTGGTTCTCCGAGGCGGCGAGGCCGGCCACGTGGTCGAGCAGGGCGCTCTTGCCGACCCCGGTCTCGCCTCTGAGGATGAGGGCCTGCCCCCCGGTGGCCGCCATGAACGCCGACAGTTCCCCTTGGACGTCATCCCGGCCCACCATCGTCGAGACGAGCGACTCCACGCTTCCCTCACTCCTTCGGGTATGGCCGATCAGGCCAGAGTCCTTGGCCACGAAGCGCTGAACCCAATAACTGCCTCACAAGAGTAGCGCTTGAAAGTGTAACTTTCCCATTTATGTGACATTAAGTTGCTTCATGTGCTACGGGACGGAGTATCTTTGACCAGGTGAGAGCAGACGCGACGCGCAACCTGGAACGCGTCCTGAGCACGGGCGCCCGCATGCTCGCCGACGACCCCTCGGCGACCATCGCCGCCATCGCCGCCGCGGCGGGAGTGGACCGCCGCACGGTCTACCGCCGCTTCGCCTCCCGTGAAGACCTCATGGCCGCCGTCTACGGGGCGCGCTACGACGCGGTCGAGGAGGCCATCGAGGCCGCCAGGCTGCGCGAGGCCCCCGTCGCGGTCGCGCTGCATCGTTACGTCGAAGGCATCATCGCCGTCAACCGCAAATGGCCCGTGGAGACGAGCCGGATGCTCCGCGACGTGACGATCCGGGAGCGCCGCCGCCGGCTGATCGACGAGGTCGACGCCTTCCTGCGGCGCGCGACCGACGAGGGTCTGCTGCGCTCCGGCCTGCCGCCCGGCTGGGTGGCCACCGTCCTGCCGCCGCTGCTGGAACGCGCCGCCGAGGACCTGTCCGAGCTGAGCGCCGCGCAGGCCGCCGACGTCGTGGTCGACACGCTGCTGCGCGGCGTCGGCACCCCGCAGGCGCGCTGACCCCGTCACCCGGCCGTGGCCGCCACGAAGGCCGTCACGGCGCGCGCGAAGGCATCCGGCTCCTCGACATGACCGAGATGGCCGCTGTGCTCCAGCAGGACCAGCTCGGCGCGGGGGATCCCGGCGGCCAGCTCCCCGGCCCAGCGCGGACCGCAGATGACGTCGTGGCGGCCGGCGATGACCAGCGCCGGTACGCCGAACTCGCCGAGCATCGCCCGGTCGTCGATGGCATCCGGGACGAGCCGGTCGTCCAGGCCGGAGATGTAGGTGCCGGTCACCGAGAACAGCGGCGCGTACTCCTCCTGGTGGTCCCAGTAGTCGGCGAGGTAGGCGGGCAGCAGCCCGCGGGCCGCGCGGGTGACCCCCTCGTCGTCGGCCAGCCCGCCCAGCGACTCCCACGCGTCGATCACGTCCCGCAGCCCGGTCCTGCCCGCGTTGCGCCGCGCGAACGCCTCCATGTTGCGCGCCGACTCGGCGAAATGCTCGGGGCCGGTCACCGGGGCGCTGTCGTACAGGATGACGCCGGCGAGCCGGTCGGGGCGCGTCAGGGCGTAGTGCTGCGCGACGAAGCCGCCGTGCGAGTGGCCGAGCAGGTGGACGCGGTCCACGCCGAGGTGCCGGATCAGCCCGTCCAGGGCCTGCGCGTAGCGTTCGCGCGTGTAGCCGTGCGGATGCGCCGGCAGCCGGCCGGAGGCGCCCGTCCCGATCGGCTCGACGTACACCATGGTCAGGTGCTCCTCGGCCGCCGGCATCCGCAGGTAGTCCCACGACAGCCCCGGGCCGCCCGGGTGGGCCAGGCAGACGGGCCCGGTCCCGGCGACGTGGTAGCGCTGGGCGACGCGCCCGATGTCGACAGTGTGCGTGCCCGGCGACAGCGGGGTCGTGACGGCGGTGTTCATGTGTCTTCCTTTTGTGTCCGGCGGTTCGCGAGATTTCGGGTGACTCGACATGGCGTATGACCTTAGGCGTCGCCTGCTTGCGGGACGTTGACGACGCGTATACGCCGTGGACCGTCAAGCGCTGCGTTCGGGCGCCCAGTTCCGTACGGCGGGGGCGTATCCGGCAGGCTTGTCCCCGACCTTGACGCCCGGGCTGACCAGCCAGTTCTGATAGTCCGGCGTGAACATCCGGTAGACCGACGCGGGCGGCACGGAGCTGGCCTCGTCGAGCTCGGCGCGCAGCTCGGCCGGCAGTTCGACGTCGAGGGCCGCCAGGTTGGCGTCGAGCTGGTCCGCGTTGCTCGCCCCGACGATCGCCGAGGCGACGCCGGGCTGGGTGGCGACCCAGTTGAGCGCGACCTGGGCCATGGTCATGCCGAGCTTGCCGGCGACGCTCTCGACCGCCGCCAGCAGCCGCCAGTCCCGCTCCGTCCACGAGAGCCCGGTGGAGCCCGCGCCGCTGAGCCGGCCCTCTCCGGCCAAGCCCTGGTCGGCACTGCGGTACTTGCCGGTGAGGAAGCCACCGCCGAGCGGGCTCCATGCGGTGATGCCGAGTCCCAGGCTCTGCCCCATGGCGACGTGCTCCAGCTCGATCGTCCGGTCGATGAGGGAGTAGGGCAGTTGCAGGCTGACCACCGGTACGAGGGAGTGGGCCTCGGCGTAGGTCTGGGCCCGCGCGGCGTACCAGCTGGGCACGTCGGACAGGCCCGCGTAGCGGATCTTCCCGGCCCTGGTGAGGTCGTCGAAGGTCCGCATGACCTCCTCGACGGGGGTGATCCGGTCCCAGCTGTGCAGCAGGAACAGGTCGATGTAGTCGGTGCGCAGGCGGCGCAGTGACGCCTCGACCGCTCTGATCATGTGCTTGCGGCCGTTGCCGCCCGCGTTCGGATCTCCGGGGGCGACGCTGTTGGTGAACTTGGTGGTGAGCACCACCCTGTCGCGCACGTCGGCCTCCGCGATGAGGTTGCCGAGGATGGTCTCGCTCTCGCCGGCGGTGTAGAAGTCCGCGGTGTCGATCAGGTTGCCGCCGGCTTCGAGATAGCGGCGGAAGATCGGGCGGGCCTCCTCCTCGGTCTTGCCGTACGCGGCGTGGAAGCCGCCGGTGCCGAAATTCATCGTGCCCAGAGCCAGCCGGCTGACGCGCAGTCCGGAACGTCCGAGCAGGTAGTAGTGGTCGAGAGGCATGAGGGTGTCACTCCGTTCGCAGGCAGCTCTCGTCAGCTTCCGCATCCGAAAATGGACCGTCAAGTCCAAAGAGCTCACCAGTCACCGCCTTGACCGGTGACGGGCTTGCTGAGAGTATCATCACCAGTTAGACAGGTGACGAATTCCCGGCGAAAGGAGCATCCGGTGCTCGTATCGAATCTCATGAGGGTGTTGGCGGTGGCCGTGCTCGTGGTGGCGGTCGCCCTTGCCTGCTTCGCCCAGGTGGTCTGAGCGCGAACAAGCCGGACGGCGGGCGCGGCGACAGGTCGCGTCCGCCGCGCGGCCGGACCGGAAAGGGTCACGCCAGCAGGTCCGCCAGCCGGTCGATCTGCTCGATGTCGTCGGACCAGCAGCTGAGCATCACCTCGTGCGCTCCGAGGTCCCGATAGGCGGCGACGGTCTCCCGGATCTCCGTGGCCGTCGTCGCCATCGCCTGCAGGGACTGCGCGGCGAGCTCCGGTGCGAACCCGTAGTAGCGCAGCAGTGCCGCCCGCGCCTCCGCCACGGTGGGCTCCGGCCCCAGCGCGACGTTGATCTGGGCGACCAGCAGCGGTTCGCCCGGCCGGCCCGCGTCCTTCCACTGCCGTCTGACCAGCTCGAACAACGCCCCCGCGTACCCCGGTGGAGCCGGGCACATGTAGCCGGTGCCCCACCGGGCGATCCGGGCCAGCGCCGGCGGCGCGAACCCGCCGAAGAGCAGCTCGGGACCGCCCGCCCGCACCGGGGCCGGACCGACCGGCCCGAGACCCGGGGCGACCGGTTCGCCGGCCCAGACCCGGCGCATGGCCGCCAGCTGCTCGTCCATCCGCCGCCCGCGAGAGGCGTGATCGGCGCCCACGGCCTGGAAGTCGTCCTCCCGCGCGCCGACCCCGAGACCCAGGGCGAACCGGCCACCGGACAACCTGTCGAGCGTCGCGCTCTGCTTGGCCAGCAGCACCGGATCGCGCAGCGGTGCGAGCACCACTTGCGACTGCACCCGGATCCGCTCCGTCACCGCCGCCATGGCGGCCAGCATCACCATGGTCTCGGGGTTGTCGTACACGATCCGGTCCGGCACGCCGATCCTGGCGTACGGACCGGCGTCCGCGCGCCGCGCCCACGCGACCAGCGCGGCAGGATCGACGAAGGGCACGGCGAGTCCGAGTGTCATGTGCGCTCAGCCTTCCGTGGCGCCGGACAGGACGGCGAGGGCGGCGTGCGCCTGCTCGCGCAGCACGGGCACGAACGCCTGCGCGGGCTCCGGCAGGCCGGACAGGACGAACGCGACCTCCTCCGGCGTGCCGACCTGGTCGAGGAATCCCACGATCAGGTGCCCCGCCACGGTCGGCGAGGTGGCGACGACTTCCCGGGAGAACGCGGTCCACTCCTCCGGCGAGAGGTGCTCGCGCAACGCCGGGAACAGGATCGGCTCTTCATGCTCCAGATGCCGGTGAACCAGGGCCCGGACCGCTTCGGCCGCCCGCTGCAACCCCGGGCGGTCACCGTCCTCGTGGCTCGGCGCGGCCTCGAGGGCGTCGAGTGCGGCGTCGAGCTCGTCGTGCTCCTCGCTCAGGACGGCCAGCTGCGCCGCCGCCTCCGGCGCCGCCGCGGCGATCATCGGCCACAGCTGGTGGTCCTCGGTCTCGTGATGGTGGCGCAGGTTCTGGACGAGGAACTCGCGCAGCTCTGCCAGGGCCGCGAGGGGGACGGAGGGCCGGAGGGCGGCCTCGGCCAACAACGTCGTGGCGCGCCGGTGGAATGCGTGAATGAGGCGGGTCTCGGTGACGGCCCCGGCCTCAGCGTTGGTCGACATGCCGGGGAGCGTAGAAGCAGCGGGAGGGGGTTTCGTTGACGAACGGTTGGCGCCCGGGACGGGCGTCCATCTCGTACGTATACGTCCGCTTGCCCCGGCGGCGGGCGTCCGGGCCGCGCCGGCAAAGCGGCGTATCCGGGCACTTTCGGTAGGGTCGCGAAAGGACTCGCGCACGGCTGGGGGAGAGACAGCCGAGGATTCCGAGGGTAGGAGTGCCGCATCATGCCACTTTTCGGACGGGGAGCCGAGCTGAAGGCCCTGGCCGAGCTCATCGACGCCCCCGGCGGCGCCGCCGGCGTTCTCCTTCGGGGGGAGGCCGGCATCGGGAAGTCCGCGCTCGTCGCAGCGGCGGTCGCCGCGGCGTCGGCCGCCGGCCTGCGCGTGCTGACGATGACCGGCGTGGAGGCCGAGCAGAATCTCGCTTACGCCGGGTTGCACCAACTGCTGTACCCGGTCCAGGCAGGCGTGGACGCGCTGCCGGCCCCGCAGCGTGACGCCCTGCGCGGCGCGTTGGGCCTCGCCGAGGCGGCCGAGCCCAGCGCCCACCTGGTCGGCCTGGCCACGCTGACCCTGCTGGCCGAGGCGGCCGCCGCCCGGCCGCTGCTGGTCGTCGCCGAGGACGTGCACTGGCTCGATCCCGCCAGCGCCGACGTTCTCGCCTTCGTGGCGCGCCGGATCGAGTCCGAGCCCATCGTCATGATCGCGACGCTCCGGGACGGCGAGCGCTCGCACCTGCAGGACGCCGGGCTGATCCCGATGCCCGTTGCCCGGCTCTCCGACGAGGTCGCCGCCGAGCTCCTCGACTCGATCGCCCCCGACCTCACCCCGGCGGTACGGGCGCGGCTGCTGGAGGAGGCCGCCGGGAACCCGCTGGCGCTGACCGAGCTGCCGGCGGCCCTGGAACACCACGGCGGCCCGGACCCACTGAGGTCTCTGGGCGATGGCCTGGGCGGGCTGGGCCCGGTGCTGCCCCTGAGCGAGCGTCTTGAGCGCGCGTTCACCGCCCGGGTGGCCGCCCTGCCGGCTCCGGCCCGCACCGCCCTCCTGGTCGCGGCGCTCAACCAGAGCGATTCGGTCGCCGACACGCTCGCGGCCACGGGCCTGATCCTGGGGTCGGCTGCCGAGCCGGAGATCCTCGCACCGGCCGCCGAGGTCCGGTTGATCGAGCTCGCCATCGGCACGGTGACGTTCCGCCATCCCCTGATGCGGTCGGCCATCGTGGCGGCCTCGACGATCGCCGAACGCCGGCAGGCCCACCTGGCCCTGGCCGAGACGCTGCACGAACAGCCGGACCGGCGGGCCTGGCACCGGGCCGCTGCGACGGCCGGAGCCGACGAGGGCGTGGCGGCCGAGCTGGACCGCGCGGCGGACCGGGCCCGGCACCGGGGTGGGGTCGCCGCCGCCATCGCGACACTGGAGCAGGCGGCCCGTCTGAGTGAGGGGCAGGACCGGAAGGCGCTCAGGTTGCTGAGAGCGGCCGAGCTCGCGGTCGAGTCCGGCAGCCGCGCCACGGCCGAGCGTCTGGTGCGCGACGCGCAAGCCCTCGAGCTCTCGCCGCGCCGGCGTGCCGCCGCCGCCTGGCTGCTCAGCGGCTTCGAGGACGGGGTGCGCGAGGACGTCTCCCGCGTGTCAGAGCTGGCCGAGCTGGCCGGGTCGGTGGCCGCCGACGGCGAGGTGGAGCCGGCCGCGCGGATCCTGTGGGGGGCCGCCATGCGCTGCTTCTGGTCCGAACCGGGTCCGGCCGCGCGCCGCTCGTTGCTGGACGTGGCGGACCGGCTGCCCATCCCCGCCGACGACCCGCGGATGGTCGCGGTCGCCGCGTACGTCGCGCCGTTCGAGCGCGGCGGCAGCACGCTCGACCAGCTGCGCAAACTGGCCGGCACGGCCGGTGCCGTCCCCGAGATCGATCGCTACCTGGGCAGCGCGGCCCTGCAGGTGGGGGCGTTCGACCTGGCTGCCCGTTTCGCCGCGGCGGCCGCGCCCGGCCTGCGTGCTCAGGGCCGGCTCGGGCTGCTTCCCCGGGCGCTGGCCGTCCAGGCGTGGAGCCGGGCCCGGCTCGGTGACCTGGCCACGGCCGTACCGATCGCGGCGGAGGCCGCCAAGCTCGCCCAGGAAACCGGGCAGCCGTTCATGTACGGCCTGGCCACGGCCGTCCAGGCCGAGATCGCCGCGCTGAGGGGCGACCACGGGCGGGCCAGAAGGCTCGCCGACGAGGCCGAACGGGTCGCACTCCCGGCCGGCGCCCGGCCCGTCCTGGCCACCGTCCAGCTCACGCGCGGGCTCGTGGCCCTGAGCGAGGCGCGCTTCGACGACGCGTTCGCCGCGTTGAGCAGGATTCTCGATCCCGCGGACCCCGCCTACCAGCTGGCCCTGCGCGCATACTGCCTCGCGGAGCTCACCGAGGCCGCCGTACGTGCCGGGCGTACCGACGCCATGCGCGACATCCTGCGCGGCCTGGAGCCGCTGGCCGCATCGACGCCGTCACCGGCGCTGCACATCGGGCTGCGCTACGCGCGCGCCGTGCTGGCCCCGAGCGAGGAGGCGGAGAAGCTGTTCACGGCCGCGCTGCGGGCGGACCTGACCGGGTGGCCCGCCGAACGCGGACGCCTCCACCTGGCGTTCGGCGAATGGTTGCGGCGGCAGCGCCGGGCCGCTGAATCCCGGTCGCACCTGCGTACGGCCAGGGAGACGTTCGACGCGCTCGGCATGGCCGCATGGGGCGAGCGCGCACGAGGGGAGCTGCGCAGCGCCGGGGAGTCGAGCCCGAACCGGGACCCCGACGCGCGGGAAAAGCTCACCCCGCACGAGCTGAACATCGCGCAGCTGGCCGCCGAGGGGCTGACGAACCGGGAGATCGGGCAACGGCTGTACCTTTCTCACCGCACAGTCGGCACCCACCTGCACCGGATCTTCCCCAAGCTGGGGGTGAGCTCCCGGGCCGATCTCGCGCGGATGCTCAAGGCCCTCGAGGAAAGGGCCGCTTCCCGGTAAGGGCCGATCCTGCTCACGGCGGCCCGTGAGCGGCTCAGACGAGCGAGGCGTCGGCCGCCGTCCTGATCCGGGCGTACATCCTCCGCAGGCCAGGGCCGGGCTGCAGGCCCAGATTGTCGTCCAGCAACCGGGCTATCCGGTGATAGGCCGACAGAGCCTCCCCCCGCCGGCCGTCGCGGTGGAGGGCCCACATCAGCAACTCCCACAACCGCTCGCGATAGGGCTCCGCCGCCGTCGCAGGCATCAGGCCGGCGATCGCCTCGCCACAGTCGCCCTGCGCGATGTCGAGTGCCCAGAGCTCCTCCATGGCCGACGCGCGCAGCTGCTCCAGCCAGGCTCGGCGGCCCTCGAAGAAGGATCCGCCGAGCCCCTCGAACGCCGGCCCGCGCCACAGCGCCAGCGCACCGCGCAGCAGCCGGGCGGCCTCCGCGACCTCCCCCCGCGCACGGGCGTCCCGCGCGGCGGCGGTGGCCTGCCGGAACACCGCCACGTCGACCGCGCCGGGGTCCACGACCAGCTGGTAGCCGCCGCCCGCCGACCTGATCTCCGCCTCGGTGCCCGCTCCGGCGGCACCGCCGGCGGTCAGCATCCGGCGCAGCCTGGAGACGTAGGTGCGGGTGCTCACGACGGCGCTGCGCGGCGCCTGGCTGCCCCACAACGCGCTCACGATCTCGTCGAGCGTGACCTGACGCCCCTCGCTCAGGAGCAGCAGGGCCAGCACTCCCCGCTGTTGCGGAGACCCGGCCTCCAGGTCTTCCCCACCGCTCCGGACCCTGATCGGACCCAACAACCCGAAGCTCACCCCGGCCATCGAGAATCCCCACCCTCTCGCTCAGCGCCGCGACCGTCACGATGCCCCCCGGCATCTCTGACCGAGCCTACTGACGCTGCGTCGGGACTGTTGACGCGCTGTCCGGCTGAGCGATGGCGTACACGCACAGCGTCACATGACGCTCGCGAAGGCGGTCCGGGTGAACCTACCTTCTGGGTATCGCAGGCCCGTACGAGGGGGCCGGCCGCCGTGCACTCCCGTAAGGAAAGCGCCCCGATCGTGGTTGGACAGCCGAACGTCGTCTCGGCTCCCTGCAGGTTCACCGTTCTCGGACCGCCCGGTCTGTGCTGCGGTGAGACGCGACTGGATCTCGGCACACCGCAGCAACAGGCCGTCCTGATGGCGCTCCTGGCCAACAGCGGCAGCTTCGTACGGATCGGTGAGCTGGTCGACGGCCTGTGGGGCGAGCGGGCACCGGCCACCGGCGAAGCCGTCATCCGGACCTACATCTCCCGCATCCGGCGGCTGCTGTCCGAGCACGGACTGGGCACGGCGATCAGCTCACAGCCCGGGGGCTACATGCTGGACCCGTCGCTGTTCGCGCTGGACGCCACCGAGTTCGCCGACCTGCTGGAGATCGCCCGGAAGGAGCGCGCGAGCGGGCGGATCCCGGCGGCCGCGAACCGCCTAGGGCGGGCGCTCGGCCTGTGGACGGGCACGGCACTGGCCGGGGTCCCGGGCGAGGCCGCCGCACGTGAGCGGTTCCGGCTGGAGCGGCTGAAGCTGACCGCCACCCAGGAGTTGCTGCAGCTCCGCCTGGAGCTGGGGGAGCACACCGAGGTGGTGGCCGAGGTCCCGCTCCTCATCGAGCAGAACCGGCTCGAAGAGCCGTTGTACGAGATCTATCTCCTCGCCCTGTACCGCAGCGGCAGGCGGGCGGAGGCGCTGGAGATCTACCGGACGGTCTACGACCTGCTGGGCAAGGAGCTGGGCTTCGGCCCGGGACCGCGACTCCGGGCTCTGCACGACAAGATCCTCCGGGCCGACGCGGACCACGACGACGAATTCGCCCCCGCCGCCTGGGCCGAGCGCCCCGCCGCACACTCCCCGCAGGAGCCCGCCGCGCCGGTGGGCCGGCCTGCCGATCCGCGGTTCGTCGGCAGGGACACCGAACGCGCCGCCTTCCAGGACCTGCTGGAGAACGGCCGTGGCGAACGTCCGGGCCTGCTCTTCGTCCGCGGACCCGCCGGCATCGGCAAGTCGGCGCTGCTGCGCGAACTCGCCGCCGACGCGGCCGCCGCGGGCCGGCAGGTATGGCACCTCCACGGCTCGGCGCCCGCGGAAGCGCGCGACCGCCTCCAGCGACTCGCGGAGGAGCTCCCCGGCGGCCCCGGCCCGGTCCTCCTCATCGACTCCTTCGAGGAGCTGGCAGAGCTCGAACCGTGGCTGCGCGACGAATACTTCCGCGAGCTGCCCGGCGACACGATCATCGTGGTGGCGGGCCGGACCGGGCCGAGCGCCGCCTGGCTCACCGATCCGGCCTGGTCCGGGACGATCGCGCTCCGGCACCTCGAAGCCCTCACCGTCCAGGAGTCCACCGCGCTGGTCGAAGCCCGCGGCGTCGACCCCGGCCTCCGGAAGTCCATCGTGGACTTCGCCGCGGGAAACCCCTTCGCCCTGTCGCTCGCCGCGGAGGTCGGCAGGAGCATGTCGGTCACGGGACAGCCGTCACGCCGTGACGCCGTACGGTATGTGGTCGACGACGTGCTGGCGCGCCTGGCCGGCAGCGCCCCGACGGAGGCGCACCGATCGGCGCTGTACGTGTGCGCGCTCGCCCGCCACACCACCGAGGATCTCCTCAGCGCTGTGCTGCCGGGCTGCCGGGCGGGGGAACTGTTCGACTGGCTCCGAGCGCAACCATACGTCGAGCCCGCCGCCCACGGCCTCGACGTCAACGGTGTGCTGCGCGAAGCCCTCGACCATCACCTGCGGTGGCGGAATCCCGTCGGCTACGAGCGGATGCACCGGCGGATTCGCCATTACGTCATGGGCGAGCTCCTGCGCGACGCCCGCGACCCGTACGCGTGCGTGGCGGTCATGCGGACCATCGGTCATCTGCGCCGGCGCGGCGGGGTCGTGTGCCGGTACGTCTCGACGGTGGGCGAGGAGGAGGTGCGGGCGGCCGGGGTGACCCCGGCCGACCACGACGAACTCGTCACCCTGGCGCGCGAGAGCCACGGCGAGTTCACCGCCGCGTCCGTCCGGTTCTGGCTGGGCCGTCAGCCGGGGGCGTTCTCCCTGCTCCGGTGTCGCGGGAGCAACCGCCTGCGGGCTTTCATGAGCCGGCTGACCCTGCGGACGCCGGAGCAGGAAGAGCTGGCGGCCGACCCCGTCGTGGGGGAGATCTGGCACGACGTGAGCCGGCGCATGGCCGTGCCGTCCGGGACGCACATCACGATCACGCGGCATCTGATCCACCCGGGCTTCGACGGCAAGCCGTCTCCCATCACGGATGTGTTCCAGGCGTGGATGATGCGCGGCTGGCTGCACGAACCGGGGTTGGCGGCCTCGTACCTGGTCACGGCGAACGGACAGGTGTGGCGGCCGTTGCTGGACTACCTGGGCCAGTACGAGCTGGAGCGCGAGGGCGCGGACGATCCGTACGCGATCTTCGGCCACGACTGGCTGTCCGACCCTCCAGAGCAATGGCGAGACCACCAGATAGAGGAGGAACTGTGGACGGAACGGCACCTGAACCTGTTCGTTCGCCAGGACGTGGCCGGCGCGGACGACCGACGGAGGCGATGACGCCCGGCGTCTCTCCGCCCGCCACCGAGGCGGGCGCGGCTGGACCGGCGGAGAGCGGCCCGCCGATCGCGCGCCGGGTGATGCTCTCGATGCTCGGCGCGGGTGCGGCCGCCCTCGCCGCCGCGCCTCTTCTGCAGAGCGGCTGGGAAGGATTCCTCGGGGCCGCCTCCCAGAACGACCCCACCGGGCTCACCGGGCTGCTGCCCAACCCGGGCGGCTTCCGCTACTACAGCGTGGCGGCCTCGGTGCCCCGGAAGACCGCGGCCGACTACCGGCTGGAGATCGGCGGCCTCGTCGACCGCCCTGGGACGTACACGCTGGACGCCCTGCGCGCGCTGCCCCGGACGCGGGTCGTCGGCGAGGCGCGGTGCACCGACGGCTGGCGGGTGCCGGACGTCCCCTTCGCTGGGGTGCTGCTCTCGCACCTCCTCGACCTGGCAGGTGTGCGCCCCGAGGGCAAGGCGGTCCGCTTCACCTGCTTCGACGGCGTCTACAGCGAGAGCCTCACGATCGAGCAGGCCCGGCGCTCCGACGTGCTGGTGGCCCTGGACATGCTGGACAAGCCGCTCACCCACGCCCACGGCGGCCCCGTACGGCTCTACGTCGCGCCGATGTACTTCTACAAGTCCGCCAAATGGCTCTCCGGCATCACCGTCACCGACAAGGTCATCCCCGGTTACTGGGAGGAGTACGGCTATGACGTCGACGGCTGGCTCGACCAGGCGGCCTGAGCGCCTGCTGCCGCGCTTCGACCGCGTCCAGCGCCTGGTCCACCGGGTCACCGCCGGGCTCATGCTGGTGTGCGTGGCGGCGGCGGCCTGCCTGTATTTCCCGCCGCTGGCCCAGCTGGTCGGCCGCCGTCACCTGGTGGTCGTCGTCCACGAGTGGTCCGGGCTCCTGCTGCCCGTGCCGTTCCTCCTCGGCCTCGCCTCGCGGGCCTTCCGCGCCGACCTGCGCAGGCTCAACCGGCTGGCGCCGTACGACCGGCAGTGGCTGCGCGCGGTGCGCGGGAACACACCGGGGCCACGGCCGGCCGGCAAGTTCAACGCCGGGCAGAAGATCTACGCCGGCTGGATCGCCGGGGCCGTGCCGATCATGACGTTCACCGGCCTGCTGATGTGGTTCACCGGGGCCCTGCCGGCCATCTCCCGCACGAGCGCGATCTTCGTGCACGACGTGACGGCGCTGGCGATCGCCGTCGTCGTGATCGGGCACATCCGGCTGGCCTACCGGGATCCGCTCGCGCGGCGCGGGATGCGTACGGGGTCGGTGCCGCCGGAGTGGGCCAGGAAGAACCATCCCCAATGGGTGGAGGAGCTGGACCGGCGATGAGCGCGGGGCGGGCCGGCCCGAGCTGTTCCCGGCGGCTGCTATGGTGAAAGACGCTTGAGACCAGAAGCTAGGAGACCAGACGTGGCAGGTGACGACGACATCTCCGGGTGATACCGGAGGTTGACCGGCCCCGGCAGGCGCACTTGACCGCCGCCGACGTGGCCCCGGTCGTCGTTCCCCGAATCCCTGGCCCTTTCACCGGGCGGCTTCGGCGCGCCCGTGTTCTCCTACGAGGTCTTCCAGCATGTCCGACGCGTTCATCGTCTGTTCCCACCTGTCCTTTTCCTGGCCCGACGACACCCCCGTCTTCCACGACCTGTCCTTCAGCGTGGGCGGCGGCCGTACCGGGCTCGTCGCCCCGAACGGGGCCGGCAAGAGCACGCTGCTCAAGCTGATCGCCGGCGAGCATCGCCCCGCCGCCGGGAGCGTCACCGTCCAGGGCCTGCTCGGCTACCTGCCGCAGAGCCTGCCCCTCACCGGCGGCCTGACCGTGGCCGAGGTCCTCGGCATCGCCCCCGTGATCGCCGCGCTGGACGCCATCGAGTCCGGCGACGCGAGCGAGGAGCACTTCACCACCATCGGCAACGACTGG
Source organism: Nonomuraea sp. NPDC049709 (assembly GCF_040674815.1). Lineage (NCBI taxonomy): Bacteria > Bacillati > Actinomycetota > Actinomycetes > Streptosporangiales > Streptosporangiaceae > Nonomuraea > Nonomuraea sp. NPDC049709. The sequence goes on along the minus strand of NZ_JBFANM010000057.1, from coordinate 56,667 downwards.
GACGTCGAGGAGCGCACCCGTGCCCAGCTCGACCGGCTCGGGCTCGGCGACCTCGCGTTCGGCCGCACGCTGGGCACGCTGAGCGGCGGCCAGGTCGTCTCGCTCGGCCTGGCCGCGCAGCTCCTCAAGCGGCCCGACGTGCTGCTGCTCGACGAGCCGACGAACAACCTCGACCTCGGGGCCCGCCGCCGGCTCTACGACGTGCTCGGCGACTGGAACGGCTGCCTGCTCCTGGTCAGCCACGACCGGGCCCTGCTCGACCGCATGGACCGCATCGCCGAGCTCGACCGCGGCGAGCTCCGCTTCTACGGCGGCGGCTTCACCGCGTACGAGGAAGCCGTGCGCGCCGAGCAGGAGGCCGCCGAACGCGACGTGCGCAGCGCCGAACAGGAGCTCAAGCGCGAGAAGCGGGAGATGCAGCAGGCCCGCGAGCGCGCCGAGCGCCGGGCCGGCAACGCCGCCCGCAACCTCAAGAACGCCGGCCTGCCGCGGATCTTCGCCGGGAACATGAAGCGCGGCGCGCAGGAGTCGGCCGGGCGGGCGGGTCAGGTGCACGCCGCCCGCGTCAGCGATGCCAAGGCCAAGCTCGACGAGGCCGGGCGGGCGCTGCGCGACGACCAGAGGATCGCGCTGGAACTGCCGGGGACCAACGTGCCCGCCGGCCGCACGGTCTTCCACGGCGAACGCCTGCAGGCCCGCGGCCTGTTCGCCACGCCGGGCATCGACCTGACCGTCCGCGGGCCCGAGCGCATCGCGCTGACCGGCCCCAATGGCGCGGGCAAGTCCACCCTGCTCCGCCTGATCAGCGGCGACCTGGAGCCCGACGGCGGCACCACCAGGCGGGCCGACGGCCGGGTCGCCTACCTCTCACAGCGGCTCGACCTGCTCGACGTCGAGCGCACCGTGGCCGAGAACCTGGCCGCGTTCGCTCCCGGCAGGCCGCCCGCGGACCGGATGAACCTGCTGGCCCGGTTCCTGTTCCGCGGCGCCCGTGCCCACCTGCCGGTTGGCGTGCTGTCCGGCGGCGAACGGCTGCGCGCCACCCTGGCCTGCGTGCTGTGCGCCGAGCCGGCGCCCCAGCTCCTGCTGCTCGACGAGCCCACCAACAACCTCGACCTGGTCAGCGTGGGGCAGCTGGAGAGCGCGCTCGGAGCGTACGAGGGGGCGTTCGTGGTGGTCAGCCACGACGAGCGGTTCCTCGCGGAGATCAAGGTGGAGCGCTGGCTGGAGCTGTCCGAAGGGCGACTGCTGGAGACCGGAGGGCCCGCCGGTGAGTGACGTGCTGCTCGCCCGCGACCTCGTACGGACGCTGGGCGCGCGGCGCGTGCTCGACGGCGTCTCGCTCACCGCCGCACCCGGCCACCGGATCGGGCTGATCGGCGAGAACGGTGCCGGCAAGTCCACCCTGCTGCGGCTGCTGGCCGGAGCGGACGAGCCGGACTCCGGCACCGTCGTTCGGCCCGCCGACCTGGGCTTCTTGCACCAGGAGGTGCCGTACGCCGGTGACAGCACCGTCGCCGGCGTGCTCGACGACGCCCTGCGGGAGGCCCGTACGGACCTGGCCGAGCTCGACCGGCTCACCCGGGCGCTCACCGAGGCGCCGGACGACGCCGCTCTGCTCAAAGCGTACGGGGCCCGGCTCGACCAGGCGCAACAGCGCGAGTCCTGGGACGCCGACCGGCGCGCGGAGATCATCCTTGACCGGCTCGGCCTGGGCGGCGTGCCGCACGGGCGCGTGCTCGCGTCGTTGTCAGGCGGGCAGCGCGGGCGGCTCGCCCTGGCGGCGCTCCTGATCAGACAGCCCGCCGCGCTGCTGCTGGACGAGCCCACCAATCACCTGGACGATGCCGCCGCAGTTTTCGTGGAGGAGCGGCTTCGCGGCATGACGGGGGTGGTGGTCGTGGCCAGCCACGACCGGGCGTTCCTGGACGCGGTCTGCACGGACCTGGTCGATCTCGACCCGGCGGTGGGCGGACCCGTCCGGTACGGAGGCGGATACGGCGCGTACCTGGCCGAGAAGCGCGCCGAGCGTGAGCGCTGGGAGCGTCGCCACGCGGAAGAGCAGGAGGAGCTCGGCGAGCTGCGCCGCGCCGTCGCGGTGACGGCGCGGCGGGTGGCGCCGGACGGGTTGCGGCGCGACAACGAGAAGATGGGGTACGGGCACCGCGCGGGACGCGTGCAGCACCAGATCTCGCGGCGGGTGCGCAATGCCGCCCGCCGGCTCGCCGAGCTGGAACGCGAGCAGGTCCCCGCCCCACCGCCCCCGCTCCGCTTCCACCCCCGCACCCTGGCCACCGCCACCCCCGTTACCTCGGCCTCCACCGCCGGCCTCCGCGATCCCCACGACGAGACCCTGCTCTCACTACGGGGTGTGCGGGTTCCGGGACGGCTCTCGATCGACCGGCTCGACGTGGCGCCGGGGGAGCGGCTGCTGGTCACCGGGCCGAACGGCGCGGGCAAGTCCACGCTCCTGGCGGTGCTGGCCGGGCGGCTGGACGCGGAGGGAGAGGTGCGGCGACGGGGCGGGCTGACCGTCGGGCTGCTGGCCCAGGACACCGTGTTCGAGCGGCCGGACCGCACGGTGCGGGAGACGTACGAGCGGGCGCTCGGTCCGGAGCGGGCCGAGTCCGTGCCGCTGCTCTCGCTCGGCCTGATCGGCCCCCGTGACGTGGACCTGCGAGTGGGGGAGCTGTCGGTCGGCCAGCGCCGCCGGCTCGCTCTGGCGCTGCTGGTGGCTGACCCACCCGAGGTGCTCCTGCTCGACGAACCCACCAACCACCTCTCACCGGGCCTCTCCGACGAGCTGGAAGAGGCCCTGGGCACCGATGGGCCCGGCGGGATCGTGGTCGCCAGCCACGACCGGTGGCTGCGCTCCCGCTGGCAGGGTCGCCACATCCGCCTGCCGTGACCCTTCACGCGTCACCGTCATGGACGGCCGGATCGACGTGCCCCCGGAGCCGTCAGCGGGGCGCGGAGGAGAGGCTCCCGCTCGGTTGCCCGGGCGCCCACGAGGTGAGGATGCGCAGCGCGTCGTGCGACGGGGAACCGGGCTCGGCGGTGAGGACCATGAGGCGCTGCCCCGAGCCGTCGGGGCTGCTCCACGTGTCGCATTCGAGGGTGAGGTCGCCGACCAGCCGAAGCAGTACGTGGATCTCGCCGTCGAGAGGATCGCCGGGTTCTTCGGCGAGAACCTGAGCCGGGCGGCCTAGCCGGCCCGCTTCCCCCTGGGCTGTCGGGGGCGTCACCAGGGGACGCGGCCGTTCTCGTCGAAGAAGCCGCCCGTCTCGCCGTCGTCGCCGACCATGGCCCAGTGCACCACGGCGCGGGCGCCCTGGTCGGGGCTGCGCACGCCCTGGAAGCCGTTCAGATCGGTCGCGAGGTACCCGGGTGTCACGGCGTTGATCTTCACGTGGGCCAGCTCCGGGTCGTCGAGGAAGGCGTTGGCGTACTTGACCGTCAGCATGTTGACCGCGGTCTTCGTCGCCGAGTACGCGAACGACTCGTGCGAGCGGGCGAACATGGAGCCCTGCTCGGTGGCGTTGGCGAAGGTGGCGGAGTCGCTGGAGACATTGACGATGCGCGGCGACCGGGAGCGGCGCAGCAGCGGCAGCATCTCGTGCACGACCCGCACCATGCCGAAGACGTTGGTCTCGAACTCCGGGCGCAGGTCGTCGGCCGACACCTCGGCCGGGGGCCTGCGTACGAGCACGCCGGCGTTGTTCACCAGCACGTCGAGGCGGCCGTACTCGCGGTCGACGAACGCGGCGGCCTCGGCCACGGAGGCGTCGTCCGTGATGTCGATCCGCACGGGGCGCACCGCGAGCCCGGCCTCGGCGAGCTCTCCGGCCGCCTTGGCGCCGCGCTCGGCGTCGCGGCTGCCGAGCAGCACGGTGCAGCCGCGGTCGGCGAGCTGCCGGGCCGTGGCCAGGCCCAGTCCCTTGTTGGCGCCCGTGACCAGGGCGATGATCGGGGTGGACGGCACCATCTTTCACTCCTCGGATAAACTGAAAGTACCCCTACACTTTAACCGTAGGGGTCCTACGGTTGTCAAAACGAGAAGGTGGACGGTGGCATGGAGCCTGAGCTGGTCTCGCGGCGGCCGAAGCGCGCGGACGCGCGCCGCAACTTCGACGCCCTGATCGCGGCGGCCCGCGACACGTTCGCCGAGAGGGGCACGCAGACCTCCCTCGAGGACGTCGCACGCCGCGCCGGAGTGAGCATCGCCACGCTGTACCGCAATTTCCCCACCCGGGAGGATCTGGTCGAGGAGGTCCACCGGGAGGAGGTCGAGGCGCTGTGCCGGGCGGCCGGCGACGTCGTCGAGCTGGAGCCGTGGGAGGCGCTGGTCGCGTGGCTGCACCGGTTCGTCGAGTACATCGGCACCAAGCAGGCCTTCGCCGACGCGCTCAACCGCAGCACCGACGGCTTCCAGACCCGACGCAGGGCGATGCACGCGGCCGGCGGGCCCTTGCTCGAACGAGCGCAGCGGGCCGGCGCCGCCCGCCAGGAGATCTCGATCGACGACGTGCTGCGGATGATCTCGGGCATCAGCACGGTCGAGTACGTCGACGAGGAGCAGCGGGAGCGGGTTCTCGAGGTGGCCGTGGCGGGGTTGCGGGCGACGTCCGGCTGAGAGACCCGAGCCCTCCCTCGGCACGGCGGTCAGCTGCTCGGAGGCTCGCCGAACCCGTTCAGGTCGTGGAAGGCGTCTCTGATCGTCGATGCCAGGTCCAGGCCGTTGCCGGTGGTGTCGAGCAGGCGGTGGCCGCCCGTGATGACCATGCGTCCGCCTGCGTCGCGGGCCTGGGAGGTGGCGGAGCGCAGGATGTCGAGCCCGGCCTCGTCTATCCGGCTCACCCCGTCGATGTCCGTGACGACCTTCGGTGGGAGGTGCGTGGCCAGTGTGCTGATGACGTACATCCGGACGATGTCGACGGATGCGCCGGCAAGGGGGCCTGTCAACTGGATCAGCAGGATGTCGCCACGGGTGCGGATTCTGATGGAGAAGTCATCAGCAGCCGGGTCGGCGGGCTGGGAGCCGGGCATACGGGTGAACTCTCGGCTTGACGACAGGATCGGATCATGCCGACCAGACTTCCCGGCTCACCTGTGGCGACCTTACCCGTTCCGCGGGGCTCGGGGAACACGGAACCGGTATGGCCAAGACGCTTGAAGGTGGACGCCGCCGGAGTGCCGGCCCGGCTGTCCCCGCGCCGCGCCCCACCTCATCGCCGGCCGGTCCGCCCACCGCGACCAGCCAGCAGAATCCGGCCAGCAGGGAGAGATCTTCGAGGAGCCCCGCGGGCGCCGGCCGCCAGAGACCCAGCGTGTCCAGGCGGTAGGCGATACCGGCGGCGAAGGCGAGGATGCCGGACAGCCGGGAGTAGCGACTCCACGCGCGGCTCGTCTCACAAAGGCGTCGGGCCAGGACGAACGCGGCGGCGCTGAGCCCGGCCAGGACGAACGCGGCGGCGCTGAGCCCGGCCAGGACGAGTCCCGCCGCGGTGGCCGCGAGCAGGATCGATCGCCGGCGGCAACGCCACCTGGCGCTGGCAACCGCCCCGCCTGCCGTCTCCGGCCACGACTCCTGAGACGCTAGGCACTCCGGTAGAGGTCGGGGATGCCGTCGTGATCGGCGTCGGCGGTCTCGACCTCGTGGATACGCCGGTAGACGCGGGCGCGCAGCCGCAGGATCACCGTGGCCAGGAGTGCCGCGGCCAGCGAGCCGGCAAGGACGGCGACCTTGACCTGCTCGCCACCGGCCGCGCCGAACGCCAGCTCCCCGATCAGCAGCGACACGGTGAACCCGATGCCGCTCAGGATCGCCAGCCCCACCATGTCGATCCAGGCCAGCCCCTCGTCCAAGGTGGCGCGGGTGAAGCGGGACACCAGCCAGGTCGCGGCCAGGATGCCGAGCGGCTTGCCGACCAGCAGCCCGGCCACGATGCCCAGCGCGACCGGCTCGCCGAGCGTGTCGAACAGGCCGCCCAGCCCGCCGAGGGCGACCCCGGCGGAGAAGAAGGCGAAGACGGGCACGGCCACGCCTGCGGAGATCGGCCGGAACCGGTGCTCGAAATGCTCAGCCAGTCCCGCTCCCTCGGCACGCGTCCTGGTGAGGACGGGCACGGCCAGGGCCAGCAGCACCCCGGCCACGGTGGCGTGCACACCCGAGGCGTGCACCAGCGCCCAGGTGGCGAACGCCAACGGCAGCAACGCCCACCACGCCCGCACCCCCCGCTGGACCAGCACGGCGAAGACCGCGAGCGGCACCAAGGCGCTCACCAGCGGGAGCACCGCCAGCTGGGAGGTGTAGAAGACGGCGATGATGACGATGGCGATCAGGTCGTCCACCACCGCCAGGGTCAGCAGAAAGGTACGCAGCGCGTCGGGCAGGAACCGGCCGATCACCGCGAGCACCGCCAGCGCGAAGGCGATATCGGTGGCGGTGGGAATCGCCCATCCCTGGGCGCCGGCCCCGCCGGTGACCGCCAGGTACACCAGGGCCGGCACCACGACCCCGCCGACCGCCGCCGCCACGGGCACCACCGCTCGCCGCACGTCGCGCAGGTCTCCGGCGACGAACTCCCGCTTGAGCTCCAGCCCTGCCACGAAGAAGAAGATCGCCAGGAGCCCGTCCGCGGCCCAGGTGGCAAGGCCGAGGTTCAGATGCAGCGCGGCGGGCCCGACCTCGATCGCGCGCAGCTCCTGATACGTCTGCGCCCATGGCGAGTTGGCCCAGATCAGCGCGGCCAGCGTGGCGGCGAGCAGCAATGCCCCGCCGATGGTCTCCTTGCGCAGGATGTCGGCGATGCGGCGGGCCTCTGGCCACGTGTTCCGGTCGAGCAGGCGTGAGGTATTTCGGAGGGTGGGGCTGGGCATGGAACTCCGCTCGTCACAGGGGTCGGGTCGGTCACCGCCGACCAGACTTCCCGGCACACCCCTCAAGAACGTATCAGAACGCATAAATAGCCACATAACGGATCTCTGCCTGCAAGACGGCTCGGCCGGCGTGACCGGGGACCTGAGCTGCGTTCACTCCACACCGGGAAGTGCGCGTGATCGGCCGGTCAGCCGATGATCACCCTTTCCTCCGGCAGTTCGTAGCGGCGGGTGCGCTGCTTCAGGGCGAGCGCCGAGCCGAGCGTGAGGGGCCCGATGCGGCCGATGAACATCAGCAGGCTCAGCAGCGCATGTCCGGCCAGCGAGGTGTCGGCGGTGATGCCGGTGGACAGGCCGTTGGTGGCGAAGGCCGAGATCACCTCGAACAGCACCCGGTCGAGGTCGTGTGAGGTGATGATGAGCAGCAGCCACGTGGAGACGGCGACCAGGATGACGCCGAGCAGGCTGATGGACAGCGCCTGACGCTGGGTGGCCGCGGGCAGCCGTCGATGGCCGATGTTGACCTGGTGCTCGCCGCGCAGTTCGGACCAGATCATGAACAGCAGGAAGCCGAAGGTGGTGACCTTGATGCCGCCCGCGGTCCCGGCGCTGCCGCCGCCGATGAACATCAGCACGTCGGTGACCAGCCAGGAGGACGGGTACATCTGTCCCACGTCGAGGGTGTTGAAGCCGCCGGAGCGTGGCATGACCGCGGCGAAGAAGGCGGACAGCAGCTTGCCGGAGTCGTCGAGCGGTCCCATCGTGGCCGGGTTCTGCCACTCGGTCATCAGGAACGCGAGCGTGCCGCCGCCGAGGAGCAAGACGCTCAGGCCGACGGTGACGCGGGTCAGCACGGACCACCGGCGCGGGTGCCGCCAGGTACGCAGCAGTTCGAAGACGACGGGGTAACCGAGACCGCCGACGATGACGGCCAGGGCGATGGTGAGGCAGATCCACGGGTCGGTGACGAAGCGCATCAGGTTGTCCGGCCACAGGGCGAAGCCGGCGTTGTTGAACGCCGACACCCCGTGGAAGACGCCGAGGTAGACGGCCCTGCCCAGCGGCTCACCGTAGCCGGTGACGAACCGTACGGTGAGGATTGTGGCGACGGCCGCCTCGCAGATCAGGCTGAAGATCACCACCTTGCGCAGCACGTGCCGCAGATCGGCGGCGATGACCGACTTGGTCTCCAACTGGGCGGACAACCTGGCCCGCAGGCCGATCCGGCCCGAGACGATGATCATGATCAGTGTGGCGAGCGTCATGATGCCCAGCCCGCCCGCCTTGATGAGCAGGACGATCACCACCTCGCCGAACACCGACCAGTGCGTCTCGGTGTCGACCACGACCAGGCCGGTCACGCAGACGGCGGAGGTGGCGGTGAACAGCGCGGTGAGCCAGTGGGAGCTGTCGCTTTCGGTGGTGGCCAGCGGGGTGCCGAGCAGCAGCGTCCCGATCAGTACGGCGGAGCCGAACCCGGCCGAGATCACCACGGCCGGATGCCGGCCACGGCCCGGCACGGCCGGATAACGCCGCATCATCGGCCTTCCCCGCAATACGGACCACCGTCGGACGAACTGCAACCGTCATTGCCCATCGCGGAGCCCCCGTCAAGTCGCACGGCTGTAGACGTCGCCGACCAGACTTCCCGGCACTCCGAGCCACACCGTAGCGCAATGCGGCGCACCACCAGGACAAAAGGGCCATTCCGCCGCGGCCGCGGAAGGGCATGGCCGACGGGTACTGGCCAGGTCGCGAGGCACCTGGACGCGTCGAGCGGGAGGTGCCGACTGACCACTGTTCTCAAGCGCGCGATGTACGCGATCGACCTGGACGCACCCGGCGCCGCGGGCGCGTCCGTCGGCGCCACCGGCCGGGCTGCCGGTGCGGTTCTCCGGCTTCGGCGCTTCGATGGGAGTCTTGGACCGGCGTCCGGCGGTCAGTCCGCGGTCAACGTCGCGTCACCGTCTTCAGGACCTGGCGGATCTCCCGCAGGACGAGCGCCGGATCCGCGAGGTGCAGGTAGTGATCTGTTGTGGGTGCGACGATGTGCCGTCCTCGCGTTGAGAGGTTCGCGATCCGGGAGTGGTGCTCGATGGTCTCCTGGTTGCCGCCGGCGCTGATGACCGTCGTGGGAAGGGGGCCCCAGGATCCCGGTACGCGTGGAAGTCCCCGGACGGCACGGGTGCCGGCGTCGAACCAGCGCATCTCGGCAGCGGCGGCGGCCCAGGTGGCCGCGCCGAAGACGACGGGAACGTTGTCCCGGGTGAGGCGCGGTTCGCGGGGGTCGACCATCCAGGCTCCCGTGCGCAGAAGCCCGACCCCGGCGGCGAAGGACCACACGTTGGCCTGGGCGGTGGCGAGGGCTGCGGGATTCGTGGTGCTCTGCTCGTCCACGATGTCGAGCAGCACCAGCCCGGCGACGTGCTGGGGCCGGGCGGCGTGGAGCAATCGCAGGACGTGCCCTCCCCATGAATGCCCCACGAACACGTACGGCCCGCGCTCGCCTGCGTTCCGCAGCAGCGCCGCGAGGTCCGCGGCCTCGGCGGAGGCGTCCCGGACGCCGGGGCCGGGCCGGCTCCAGGCGTAGCCCGCGCGGTCGTAGGCGCAGGAGCGCCGGCCCGAGGCGGCCAGTTGCCGCTGGAGGCCGTCCCACGTCGTGGAGGAGTCGCCCCATCCCGATTCGAAGACGACTGTCGGCTGCCCGCTGCCCAGGCAGCGCAGGTGCAACTGGTGCGTGCCGACGTCGACGAGGCGGCCGGGCGCGGGGAAGCGCCGCGTATCCGTCGGTGCGAGGGAGTGCTCGACCGACGCCCCGGACAGCGTGGCCACGAGAACGAGCGCGAGGAATGCGGTGAGGATCCGCCGTGTGCGACGCGGCTGCCGTCTCCGCCCCGGACCAGGCGAGCTGTCGTTCGCGCCGGCGACGTGGAGATTGCCGTGGGCCGCGTCGCGGCCGGCGGCGCGCCGGATCGCGCCCGTCGCCGCGAGGCAGGCCACGGTGGCGAGCATGATCAGCCAGCCGGGCCACCCGCTGAGGCCGACGGTCCAGGGGTTGCTCGACGCCCGGGGGTCGTCGGCGGCGAAGACCACGTTCACGAAGCCGATGATCAACGTGTTGTTGGCGGCGTGGGCGATCACGCCCGGCCAGATCAGCCCGGAGGCCAGGCGCAGCCAGCCGAGCAGCACGCCGAAGAACATCGTGGTCACCAGGAAGGGGATCAGTCCGGGCATCGCGCTCGTACCGATGTATCCCGGCAGGTGCCACAGCCCCCAGATCAGGCCGCTGGACAGGAGCGCGGGCCACAGGCCGAGCGGGCGGAGCCGGGGGAGCAGGAAGCCGCGCCAGGCCCACTCCTCGCAGAACGCCAGTGGCAGCAGCACCACGAACAGCCCGAGGTTGGCCGCGAGAGCGGACAGGATCAGGCCGGCGGGCAGGCCGGGCTCGCCGACCGTGCCCGGCGCGTACGCGCTGCGCAGCCCGGAGAAGTTCTCGAGGTCGAGTGGGTACACCTGGGCCGCGGCGCCGATCGCGACAGCGAGGAGGGCCAAGGTGAGCGGGGCCACGAGTGCGATCACGCAGTAGCGGACGAGCCGGCGTACCGGGCGCAGCGGAGCCAGGGCGGTGTCGCGGGGGATGTCGCCCGGCCGGCTGACCCAGCGAACGGCCACGAACGTGGCCAGGCCGGCCGCGAGCATCCCGCCCGCCGCGATCACGTCGATGCCGGTGCGCGTCCGCAGCAGCCAGAGCAGCCACGGGATCGCGAAGGCCAGGAGCAGGAAGACCGCCAGCTCACGCCGGCGGATGCCGCTGAGGCCGTCTCGCGTGCTGACGAGTTGAGGGTCAGAGATCGAGCGCACGGCGGAAGTCCCTTCCGGAGAGGAATGCCGGAACCTGTCGCGCCCGCCGGCAGGCGCGCCGGGCGAACGGGCGCTCCCAGAGGGCGAACCGGACGATCTGGGTTTCGCGGTGGATGGTCACGGAGGCCATTGCTGCCTTCCTTTTCGCACGCAGGGGGCGCACCGGCGGGATCGGGGCCCGCCATCGGGAGTGCGTCTTATCTATCTGTTATAGTTCATCTATATCAGATAGAATCTCCGTGTGCTTCTGACGATTGACCTCGACAGCGAGGTGCCGATCTACCAGCAGATCCGCGATCGGGTGGTAGAGGCCATCGCCGATGGCGAGCTGGTGGAGGGGTCGGCGCTGCCCTCCACCCGGCAGCTGGCCGCCGACCTGGCGATCAACTTCCACACCGTGAACAAGGCCTACGACCTGCTGCGCCAGCAGGGAGTCATCCGGATCAACCGCAAGAGCGGAGCGGTGGTGCGCCGCGACGCCGGCTCCGGGCCCGCGGAGGCCGGCTTCGCCGACGAGTGGCAGGTGCGGCTTCGTACGTTGCTCGCCGAGGCCGCGGTGCACGGCCTCGGCGCGGACGAGGCGTTGCAGCGGTGCGGTGAGGTGCTGGGCTCGTTCGGAACCAAGAAGGGAACGCCGGCATGATCATGATTGCCCTGGCCTGTCTGTCCCTGGTCGCGCTGCTCACGGCCGCGGCGTGGGCGGTCCCGGCGCTGGGGCGTCCGACACTGCCGTTCGGCGTGCGGGTGCCCGGCGACCGCGTGTCCGACCCCGCCGTCAGCGCTCAGCGCCGCCGCTACACCCGGGCAGTCCTGATCCTCGGCGCGCTCGCCGCCGTGCTCTCCCCTTCCGCGGCGGTCCTGCTCGGCACGCCCCATGTGCTGCAGGTCGGCACCGTAGCCCTGGGTGCGGCCCAGGTGGCGCTCTTCTACGCTGCCCACCGTGCCGTGTCAGCCGCCAAACGACGCGGGAACTGGTACGCCGGGACCCGGCAGGCGACCACCGCCGACACGACGCTGCGCACCGATCCGGTACGCGTACCGTGGCCGGTGCTGGTCCCGGCCGCCCTGCTGCTGTTCCTCACCGCGGCCACCGGGTTGTGGCGGTTCGATGCGCTGCCGGGAACCCTGCCCACGCTGCGCGGGGTGGGCGTGGACCCTGCGGTCAGGGTGGCCACCACCCCCGCCGCCGCCTTCGCGCCCGTGCTTTCCCAGGCCGCCCTCACCCTGCTCACACCGCTCCTGGTCGCCGCGCTGCTGCGCGCCAGACCCGAACTGGACGCCGCGCGCCCGCTCGGCTCGGCCCGCCGCTACCGCGTCTACCTGCGCGGCCTGGCGAAGCTCCTCCTTGCGGGGGTGGCCTGCGCCAACCTGACCCTGCTCCTGCTCGCCGTGCAACTGTGGGAGATCGTGACGCCCACCGCGATCGTGACCGCCGTCGCCTGGCTGCCCCTCGCCGCGGCGGCGGCCGCTTGCGTGGTCTTCGGGGTTCGGGTCGGCGAGGCCGGCCACCGGCTGCCACCGGAGCCGGGAGAGGAGCCGGACTCCGGGTTCGTCCAGCGCGACGACGACCGATACTGGCACCTCGCCGGGATGCTCTACGCCAACCGGATGGATCCAGCGATCCTCGTTCACCAGCGCGTGGGCGGCCGCTGGACCCTCAACCTCGGCAACCCGGTCGCCTGGCCCGTCCTGGCCGGACTGGGGGTCCTGGCGTTGCTGTCCGTGCTCGGAGTGGTCGATCTTCCCTCGAACCACTGATCATGCTGCACCGACCGGTGTCCCGGAAGGGTACGGCCGGCGCCGACCGTTGGTGCGCGTCGAGCGGGGCAGAACGACGCGGCTCAGCTCTCGGCAGGCTCGGACCGGGGGCCTGCGGTCGCCTGATCGAGGTGGCCGTGAGCCTCCGCGGAAAGGTCCTGCCAGTCGGCCCAGGTCTTGAGCCGGTCGGCGTAGACCTGCTGGAGCATCGGGTAGAAGCCCTGGCCGAAGAGCACCCGCAGGGGTGGCTCGGCGGAGTCGACGATCTTGAGGAGGGCCTGGGCCGCGGCGGCCGGGTCGCCGGCGGGCTGCTTGCCCGTGAACCCCGCCAGACGCCGGCGGAGCCCGTCGTAGACCGGGCTGGGCTCGGCCAGGTGGCCGTTGTCGAGGGGATCGGGGTTCTTGCCGGACCTGGTGGCGAATCCGCCGGGCTCGACCACGGTCACCTTGATGCCGAAGTCGGCGACCTCCTGGGCGAGGGTTTCGTTCAGGGCTTCCAGGGCCCACTTCGAGGCTTGGTAGGCGCCGCCGAGCGGCATGGCGATGAGCCCGGCGGCCGAGGACAGCTGGATGATGTGCCCGGCGCCCTGCTCGCGCAGGTAGGGCAGCGCGGCCTGGATCACCCACACCGCGCCGAACAGGTTGGTCTCCAGCTGGTCGCGCAGGTGCTGTTCGGTCAGTTCCTCGATCGCGCCGATCTGGGCGTAGCCGGCGTTGTTCACGATGACGTCGAGCCGGCCGAAGTGCTCCCTGGCCCGTCCCACGCTCTCGAGGACGGCGGCCTTGTCGGTCACGTCCAGCGCGAGCGGGAGCACCGCCTCGCCGTACGTGGCGACCAGGTCGTCGAGGCTTGCGGTGTCCCGGGCGGTGGCGGCCACCTTGTCGCCGCGGGACAGGGCGGCCTCGACGAAGCTGCGGCCGAGGCCGCGGGAGGAGCCGGTGACGTACCAGACCTTGCTCATATGTGCGTCCGTTCTTTCTGCGGTGGCGGTCACGCGGCGTGCGAATGGTGCGCGCCGCGTCCTGATGACCATGAGGCGCCGGCCGCCCGGATTCTGTGACAGCCCGGTCATGTGGCGTGCGCCACCGATCACGGGTGTCACACATCGGCGCCGGCCGGAGTCTCGTGCATAGAGGACAGTCGAGAGCGACAGGCGGGAGCCGGCTATGAACGAGGGCAGCGAACCGACGACGAGCTCCGCGGAACCGCTCGCCGGCGGCGGGACGGACTCCGCCACCGAGGTGTTCGTCGCCCACCGCAACCTGCTGTTCACCGTCGCCTACGAGATGCTCGGCTCGGCGGCCGACGCCGAGGACGTCCTGCAGGAGACCTGGCTGCGATGGATGAAGGCCGACCTGGGGCAGGTGCGTGACCACCGGGCCTACCTGGTCAGGATCACGACCCGGCGCTCGCTCGACCGGCTGCGCACCATGAGCCGCCGCAGGGAGGACTACGTCGGCTCCTGGCTGCCCGAGCCGCTGCTCACCGCGCCGGACGTGGCCGAGGACGTGGAGCTCGCCGAGAGCGTGTCGATGGCGCTCATGATCGTCCTCGAGACGCTGTCGCCGACCGAGCGTGCCGTATTCGTGCTGCGCGAGGCGTTCGGGATCAGTCACGACGAGATCGCGGCCGCCGTCGGCAAGAGCCCCGCGGCCGTGCGCCAGATCGCGCACCGCGCCCGGCAGCACGTCGATGCCCGCCGCCCGCGCGGGGAGGTCGCTCCGCACCAGGCCCGGGCGGTGCTGGCGTCGTTCCAGGCCGCGCTGGAAACCAGGGACCTGCAAGGCCTGCTCGACGTGCTCGCCCCGCAGGTCGTCCTGATCAGCGACGGCGGCGGCGTCAAGCGGGCCGCACCGCGGCCGATCACCGGCGCGGGCAAGGTGGGCCGCTTCATCGTCGGCGGCCTCGGCAAGGCCCAGGTCACGCTCACCACTGACCACACGGTGGTCAACGGCAACCCGGCACTCGTCCTTCGCGTGGACGGCGCGATCGACGGCGTCATAGCGGTCCGTGTCGAGCACGCCCGCATCACCGGTCTCTACTACGTCCGCAACCCCCAGAAGCTGACCCGCGTTGAATCCGAGACCCCACTCACGCTGAGGTGACCCCCCTCAGCCGCCGCCCGGCATCGCGATCGACACCGCGATCGACACCGCGATCGACATGGTGACGAGCCGATCCAGAGCGACCCGCAGCACGAACTCAGCCAGATCTACCACTGGGAGGTCATTCATGACGGAAAACGTCGCCGGCGAGCTCACCGGCCTGGAACTGCCGGTCGAGCGGGGCTGCCCGTTCGCTCCGCCCGCCGCCTACGCACGGCTGCGCGAGCGGGCCCCGATCAACAGGGTCCGGCTGACCAGCGGCACCGAGGCGTGGTGGGTGTCCGGGTACGAGGAGGCCCGGGCGGTCCTCGCCGACCCCCGCTTCTCCTCCGACCGGCGCAAGGACGGCTTCCCGCTCTTCAACCTCGATGCGGCGACCCTGCGGCAGCTGCGCGGCCAGCCACAACTGATGATCGGCATGGACGGCGCCGAACACGCCGCGGCCCGCCGCCCGGTGATCGGCGAGTTCACCGTCAAGCGGCTGGCCGCGCTGCGCCCGCGCATCCAGGGCATCGTCGACCACTGCATCGACGGCCTGCTCGGCACCGACCGGCGACCGGTCGACCTGGTGCAGGCGCTGTCCCTGCCGGTGCCGTCCCTGGTGATCTGCGAACTGCTCGGTGTCCCCTACACCGACCACGACTTCTTCCAGAGCCGCACCACCGTGCTGGTGCGCCGGACCTCCTCGGCGGAGGAGCGCGGGCGCGCCTTCGGCGAACTGCGCACCTACATCGACGACCTGGTCACCCGCAAGGAGTCCGAACCCGGCGACGACCTGTTCGGCCGGCAGATCGCGCGGCAACGCCGCGAGGGCGCTGTCGACCATGCGGGCCTGGTGAGCCTGGCCTTCCTGCTGCTGACCGCCGGGCACGAGACCACGGCGAACATGATCTCGCTCGGCGTGATCGGGCTGCTCACCCATCCGGAGCAGCTGGCCTCGATCACGGCCGACCCGGGGAGGACGCCCATGGCCGTGGAGGAGCTGCTGCGCTACTTCACCATCGCCGACGGGGTCACCTCCCGGGTGGCCACCCAGGACGTACGGATCGGCGGGGCGGACATCAGGGCCGGCGAGGGCGTCATCGTCTCCGGCCTGTCGGCCGACTGGGACCCGGCGGTCTTCAAGGACCCGGCCGACCTGGACCTCGAACGCGGGGCCCGCCACCACCTCGCCTTTGGCTTCGGCCCGCACCAGTGCCTCGGCCAGCACCTGGCCCGGCTGGAGCTGCAGATCGTCTTCGACACGCTGTTCCGCCGCATCCCCACCCTGCGGCTCGTCACACCGGCCGAGGACCTGCCGTTCAAGACCGACGCCGTCATCTACGGAGTACACGAACTCCCGATCACCTGGTGAGGGGAACGCACCGGCCGCCCGGGCGAGCCGGTCTGCCCGTCGAGCCGGTCTGCCCGTCGAGCCGGTCTGCCCGTCGAGCCGGTCTGCCCGTCCAGGCTCCGTGTCACGGGAGCCGGCGGGCGAGGGGCAGTCCGGTCCGGGTGATCAGCGCCGCCAGGGTCGCCAGCACGGGCAGCCCCACCACCACGGCGATCAGGAACGGCCAGGGTACGGCGATCGTGGCGGGGTCCCCGGCGCCGTGCGTCGTCATCGGCCGGCTCAGCGCCACGCCCGTCACCGTTCCCGCGACCAGCCCCACCAGCGCACCGAGCCCGGAGATGTAGAGGGCCTGACCGGCCACGACCATCCGCAGCGTCCCTGACGGTGCGCCGATGGCCAGCATCGTCGCCCGCTCGGGCCGCATGTCGGCGGCCGCCAGGCGAGTGGCGGCCAGCGTGCCGCCGACGACGAGGACGAGAGCGCCCACGAGCCAGCCCCACAGGCCGTGGTCCGGCAGGTGGCGGTAGCCCTCCTCAGAGGCGACCGTCACGCGGGAGGTCACCTTGCCCAGATCGCTCTCCAGCGTCGAGCCGGCCGGCAGCCGGTGCATGGCGTAGAGCTGGCGCTCGGCCGCCGAGAAGCCGGCCTGCTCGATCAGGGAGCGCGGCAGCAGGGCGCCGCCCTGGTGCTCGTCGGCGGGTGTGGCCACCACCGCCGGCACTTCGAGCTTGCGCGGGGGGCCGGACGTGGAGCCCGCCCGCAGGGCAAGCCTGCCGTTCCGCACCGCGGTCGCGTCGAACACCACCGCCTTGCCGCCGGCCAGCGCCGCGGCGGCCTGCGGGTCGTGGCGTCCTTGCAGGAGCGTGAGCAGGGCCTGGTCGCCGATGGCGGCCGTGCGGCGCGTCCGTGTCCCGTTCCATCGCACCGTGTACCGCAAGGCGTAGCGGCGGCCCTGGGCGTCCTTGGCGTGATAGCCGGCGGCCAACGGCACGCCCGGCAGGCGGCGGACCGCTTCGGCGCGGAGCCGGTTCCAGGTCGCATCGCTCATGGGGCCGCCCCAGATCGCCAGCATGCCGGCCGGGCGCGCTGAGGTGTAGGCGTTGCGCCGGTCCATGAATTCGCTGTAGGTGCCGATGCCCATCGCCACGACCGTGGCCGTGACCGCCATGACGGCCGCCACCGCGCTGGCCGTACGGGATCGGTGGCGGACCGCGTCGCGGACGGAGACCCGCAGGGGGAGCCGCAACCGCGTGGCCACCCGTCCCGTGAAGCGGACCAGCCACGGCGTCAGCACCACCAGCCCGATCATGATCAGCAGCGCGGAGGACCACACCCAGACCGTGCCCGGCTGGCGCCGCGCGACCGCGGTCGCCCCCAGCCCGGCCAGCACCAGTACGGCCCCTGCCAGGGGCCATCCCGGCCGGTCGGCCATCGTGGGCGCGCGACCGGCCAGCACGGTCACGGTGTCCTGCCGAGCGGCTTGCACGGCAGGCACGAGCGCCGCCACGATCCCGGTGAGCAGACCCAGGGCCGCGATGCCCAGAACCGGCGGCCACGGCACTTCCGGCGGGCCGGCCTGTCCACCCAGCTGCGCCACGAGCGGGGCGCCCAGCGCTCCGGCTCCGACGCCCAGGACCGTCGCCATGAAGGTGGCCGCGCCGCCGAGGACCAGGCCGTCGGCCAGCACGATCGTCCGAAGGTGCCCGGCCGAGCCGCCCTGCGCCGCGATCTCGGCCAGTTCCCGGCGCCGTCTGCGGAGCCCCACCGCGAAGGCAGGCCCGGCCAGCAGCACGGTCTCCAGCACCAGCATGATCACCATGGCGCCGAGCCCGACGGTGTGCTGGACGTCCATGGAGGAGGAACGGGCCAGGGCGAGCTCCGTGTCCGCGATCGTGCCTGGGGAGGTGACGTACAGGCCGGCCCTGGTCAGTGCGGGCACCTCGGTCCAGGACACGGGTTTCGCGGTGTCGGCGAGCCAGCCGCTGCCCTCGTCGAACGGTGACCAGAACTCAGCCGGCGGCGTCAGCGGGAGATCCGGGCCCGCGACCTGCCGGAGCGTCGGCCGGTGCGGGTGCTCGACCACGCCCACCACCGTCAGCGGCGCCCCGCCGGAGGGCCGCAGGAGATCGCCCGGCCCCAGGCCGAACGCGGGTGTCACCGCGACCTCGCCGGCCGCCGGGAACCTGCCTTCACGCAGCGCCAGCATTCCCTTGGTGAGGGGATCGCGCAGGTCGGTCTCCAGCGCGTCGACCCGCTCGGTGCCGAGCTGGAGCCGGCCGGAGTTGAAGGGGATCACCCGGGTGCCCGGTCCGAGCAGTGCCGCCACCTCGGCGGCACTGCGTCGTGGCCCGGGCGCCCCGTCGCCGTTCGTGCTCCAGTTGCCCCCACCGGGCTCCTGGTGGAGCACCGTACCGGCGGGTGCCTGCTGGAGGCGGGCGTCGGCCGCACCGAGCTCGGCCACCAGCCCCTCCCGCGGAGAGACGGTCATGGTCGCGAAGTAGGTGAGCATCGCCGTGATCACCAGGACGGGCAGGCCGATCATCACCATGATGAGCGCGCTACGTCCGCGGGAACGCCAGGCGTTCCGCCGGGCGAGGCGCAGCGCGGCGACAACGGTGCTCATCGCGCGCTCACCAGCGATCCGTTCGCCGAATCCGTGATCATCCCATCGAGGAGGAACACCACACGATCGGCCCAGGCGGCGTAGCGCGGCTCGTGGGTGACCAGCAGGACCGCCGCACCCGCGTCACAGCGAGCCCGTAATGTCTGCAGGATCTCGTCGCCGGTCCGCGTGTCGAGCGCACCGGTCGGTTCGTCGGCCAGCAACAGCCGCCGCTCACCGACCAGGGCGCGGGCGATCGCGACCCGCTGCCGCTGGCCACCGGACAACTCCTCGGGGAAGCGATCGGCCAGGTCTTCCGCGTCGATCTCGGCCAGCACGGCCATGGCCTCCTCCCGGGCCAGGCGTGACCGCACACCGTCGAGCTCGCGCGGCAGCATCACATTCTCCACCGCCGTCAGCGACGTGATCAGGTTGAGGTCCTGGAAGACGTAGCCGGCGCTGCGGCGCCGCAACGCCGCCAGATCGCGTACGGCGGCCAGGTCCTGCCCGTCGATGTGCACGGTCCCCGAGGTGGGCCGGTCGAGCCCACCCGCGAGGTTGAGCAGGGTCGACTTGCCGGACCCGGACGGGCCCATGACCGCGACCAGCTCTCCCGAGCCGACCTCGAGGCTCACACCCTTCAGAGCGTGTACGGCCGTCGCGCCCTTGCCATGCACCCTGGCCACCTCAGCCAGCCGTACGACCGTCATCTTTCCTCCTTGAGAACGGCTTCGCAGTGGTCCAGCCACCGTTGCTCGGCCTCGGTCCGGAAGATCATGGAATCGAGCACGAGTCGCTGGGCCGTGCCTTCCGTGGCGGCTCGCTTGGCCCTGGTCAGCTGCTGGAGGGCGGTCATGGTCGCCGTACGCTGCATGCGGATGACCTCGGCGACGTCCACCTGCTTGGCCGCGACGGCCATGGCCAGCTTGATGACCAGCTCGTCCCGCGGCCGGTCGGACTGGACGACCGGGGTGCCGAACCATCGCCCCAGCTCCTCCAGCCCGGCCGCGGTGACCGTGTAGACGACCCGGCCCTGCTCGTCCGACTCACCCGGCCTGACCAGGCCGTCGCGCTCCAAGCGGGACAGCGTCGTGTAGACCTGGCCGATGTTGAGCGGCCAGGTCGCCCCGGTCGACGCCTCGAACTCGACCCGCAGCTGGTAGCCGTGCCGGGGCCCCCTGCTGAGCAGGGCGAGCAGCCCGTGTCTGACCGACATGAATACTAAGTATGCATACGCAGTATGTGCTTCTCAAGGGATGAGCCGCATTCGCACTGGTCGATCTGGCGACGCCGTCATCAAGCCGGTCCGTGCCAGGAGGTCTCACCAGGGCCGTCGCCATTCTGTGATCCGGGCATACTGCTACGAATCACACACAGGAGACGCCAGCGCATGAATACCCCCCCATTGCCTCCATCGTCGTCTGGAGCGGAGCGGACGGATGGATCATCCGTCCGGATCGGCGCCCTCGTTCCGCTGACTCGGCCTGGCTGGGTCGAGGTGGGCCGACACTTGCTCGCGGGACTCGAGCTGGCCGTTCGCGAGGTCAATGACGCCGGCGGGATCGTCGGAAGGCCACTCGATCTGGTGGTCCGAGACACCGCGGCCGATCCCCAGAAGGCCGCGGCGGCCGTCGACGAACTGGCTCGCCTGGGCGTGGCCGCCTTGGCGGGGGAGTATCACAGCGTCGTCGCCCGCGCCGCCGCGGCCCGGGCCGACGCCCTCGGACTGCCGTTCCTGTGCTCGTCGGCGGTTCTCGACGCGCTCACGGAAGAGCCGACGGAATGGGTCGCGCGCCTCGCCCCGGCGCAGTCCCACGGCTGGCGGATCTACGCGGACTTCCTCCTCAGGGCGGGTCACAGCCGAATCGCCGTAGCGGCCGAGCCGAGTGTCTACTGGGCGTCCGGGGCCCGCGTTCTGCGGGACCACCTCGCTCCACGCGGCGGCACCGTCATCGAACTCGACATGCGCGCGCTCGCCCCCACGGCCGTGTGCGACGAACTCGTCGACAATCGCGCGACGGCCCTCCTTCTCCTGGTCGGCCACCCGGAGCCGGCAGTGTCGATCGTCAAGTGCGTCCGGCACGACCGGCGCCTTGCCGAGATCATGATCGGTGCTCCGGCCGGGCAGCCGGAGTCCGCCGAATGGGTGACGTCGCTGGGCGACGACAGCACCGCGATCCCGTTCTTGCGCTACCTGCCCGAGCGCCTCAGCCCACTCGGCGTACGAGTCGAGACGGCCCTGCGCGAGCGGCTGGTCGAAGCGCCCTCCTTCGTCGCCTTCGAGGGCTACGACACGGTCGTCGTTCTCGCCGATGTGCTGCGGTCGTACGGCGCGGACCGGGCGCGCATCGCCGAATCCTGGCCGCGCGTCGCGGTCGAAGGCACCCGCGGGCAGATCCGGTTCTCCCGCATGCCGGGCATCAGCGTCTGGCAATGGGCTTGGCCGCCGATCCAAGTCGTTGATCGAGATCCGGCGGAACCCGATCGCTTCCGGATCCTTCACGCAGGCTGAGAGAGCACGTCCGGTCACCGTCGGGCTGCGACGACTCGCGACAGTTCAATGGGCGAGCTCACCAGTGCCGACCCCGTCATTCGTGCCGGCCGGTGCGGCCCACTCGACGAACTGGACGATCACGCCGTTGGGGTCGGTGATCTGGAAGAGGCGCTCACCCCAGGGCTCCTCGCGCAGCGGCATGGTGATGTCCACGCCCGCGGCCCGCAGGCGCTTCTCCTCGTCCTCGATGCCGGTGGTGGTGAAGGCGAGGATCAGGCCGGAGGCGTGCTGGTCGCGCTGGTCGGCCGGCAGGACCTGGTTGCCGCGGGCGAGCAGGACGATGTCGACCGCGGCGTCGTGGCGGCTCAGGGAGGCGAAGCCGTCGGCGGCGGCCTGTTCGGTGTAGCCCAGGTGGGTGGTGAACGCCTGGACGGGCGGGCGCGGGTCGCGACGGTCCCGCTCGGCCAGGGCCGGGCCCATGTTGACGGCCGGGACGCGGAGGGAGGTGAGGCGGGGTTCGGGCATGGGCACTTCCGTTCTTCGATCCGTGCAAAACTTGCGACGGACGTAAACTTAGCCCGGGGCTGCCTGAGGTGTCAACATAAAAATAGTACGGGTATAAGATTGCTCCATGACTACTGGCGCCACCTCGTCCGCACCCCCTGCCGGCCTGCGGGAATCGAAGAAGCAGGAGACCCGGCAGCTCATCTCCGACCACGCCACCCGCCTGTTCATCGCCCAGGGCTTCGAGCAGACCACCATCGCCGAGATCGCCGCCGCCGCACGGGTCGCCAAGAAGACGGTGACGAACTACTTCCCGCGCAAGGAGGACCTGGCCCTCGACCACCAGGACGCCTTCATCGCCTCCCTCGCCCGCACCGTGGCCGATCGCCAAGCCGGTGAGTCGGCCCTGGCGGCACTGCGCCGCGCCTTCTTCGACGCGGCCACGGCTGCCCAACCGGTCGCCGGGTTCTCCGGCCCCGACTTCGCGCGCATGATCGCCGACAGCCCCACCCTCTCCGCCCGCCTGCGCGACCTGCACGACCTGCGCGAGGCGGCCCTGGCCGACGCCCTGACCGAGGCCACCGGCGCGGCCCGCGACGACATCACCCCCCGCGCCGCCGCCGCCCTGCTCGGCGCTGTGCACCGCACCCTGTTCCAGCGCATCCAGGAGCTCACCCTCGCCGGCCAGGACAACGCCCGGATCTCCGCCACCGTCACCGCGGAGGCGGACAGCGCCTTCGGCCTGCTGGAGCCCTCACTCGCCGGCTACGCCGCGACGTGATCCGAGCCTCTCGCTCGTCGGCGCCCCTGCTCTCCAGCGACCGGCACCGCTACGACGGATACTGGCCCTCCGCGGTGGCAGACCCGAGACCGCCCGCACGCGCTCTGCCACACCCGCACTTTGGCGTGCGGGCAGGCCGAGCCGAGGTCGTCGGCGATGAGCGCTTCGAAGAACGTGCATCCGCCGGCCCGCCCGAACGCCGCGGCCAACGCGCCCACCGCCGCGGGCCCGGCTCGGCCCGCGGACGACCCACCGGCTTGCCTCCGAACGCTACGAGGCGTCCGTCCTCGTCGCCGCCATCGGTGAACGGCTGTGACCAGCGCCATCGAGAGCAATCCAGTAGCGGCGCTTGACCCCGATTCCGGTGCTGCGCACATCCTCCAGGACCCCGCCGTTGCTCTCGATGGTGCGCGCCGAACCGACGTTGCCCTCGTCGCAGGTGAGAAGGACCCGGTCCAGCCCGAGCGCCGGCGCCCTGAGCAGAACCTCTCCCAGCGCCCACGTGGCCAGTCCTTGCCTTCTGGCAGAAGGCCGGATGCTGTAGCCGATGTGCCCGCCGACTTCCAGCAGAACGGCGTTCAGATAGTGTCGAAGATCGATGGCGCCGAGGTAAGTCTGGCCGTCGACGATCCACCAGTGGCTGGCGTGGACGTGTCCTTCCTCGACAGGAAGTGACCGGTCTGACTGCTGGCGCAGTTGCTCGACCCATGAGGCGAACGCTTCCGGACTGGTGAGGTCTTCGTCATCAACCAGACGCAAGCCGGCCCCGTCCTGGTGAGCACCGGGCGGCCACTCGTCACGTGCTGTGAGCCACGAGGAATGCAGCTGTTCGGTGGGGGCGATCAGTTCGGTCATGCGATGGACGATAACATCCGCACCACCTGCGTGATCAGGCACTTTGTGGCGGATCGAGCCCCTGGCCTGCCGGGCCGAGCCTGCGCGGGCACGGCGCCTTCGTCGGATGTGGTGCCGCCCCGCCGTCCTGGACGCGTTCGCCACTCACACCGCTCTGATAACCGGCCCGGCTCCGCCAGAAGAGCCCGACCTTCAACCTGTTGACGGCGACCCCGCCAGCCGGGATCGCCTTTGCAACAGCCGTGCCTTGTGGAGGTGCCGCTTATTCCCCGAAGGCGGTCGAGGAATAAGCGGATTCCAGCCGGCGGAGAGGCGCCGTCCGACATGACAAGTGCCTTCAGCCCTCAGCGTCACTGCGCGGCCTGAACGAACTCCCCTGTATCTCTGGAGGTCTCTGCCGCGCGCTGGCAGCCGGCATCGCTGATCGGCCTTGCCCGCACGTCGAAACCAGGATGAACACTGTTGAACACGAACCACGCGGGCCCCTCACGGGTGATCTCTACGGGCCCCAGTCCACCTCCCGGTAGCCAGGCGCGGACTCTCAGGCAATAGTTGTCTCCGAAGTAGACGGCAGCCGTGTACCGCCAGCCCGAATATTGCCCGGCTGGAATCAGGGCATCGTAACAACCCTGCCGGTAAACACAGGAGTTCGTCCTCCAGGCCTGGACGGCGCCGACGGCGATCGTGCTCGTATTGTGAACCCCGTTGTCCGTCGGCGAGGCCGTCGCTGCGGAGGGTGCCGCACTGGCCAGAAGGCCGGCCGTCAGGGCAGTCGCGGCAACCCATGCCATTTTCTTCATTTTCCCTCTTTCGTGACTTGTGATTTCCGGCTGGATCTTTGCGGTGACCACATGGCCCGGCAAGCTGGGGGACCGGTGATGTGTGCTGACGTCCAGATTCGCGCCCAGGGAAATTCCGGTTCTTCTGATCCACAGCCCGGCCGTGCGCATCGCGGTTCTTTACTGTGCTGAAGAACAGCTATTGCGAGAAAGGTAACACTTTCGCTCCTGCGGCAACCAGGGCAGCAGCCGGACAACAACCGGACATTTCCCGAGAATGAATTCGCAGCGGTCCAGGGTCGTGATGGATCGCTTCCGGTGCGGTGTGCCGGAGTATGCGGCAAGGGAAAAGGCGGATACACGCCTGCCCGCGGTGGTGCGGAAGCCTCGACCGGACTGGCTGGGAGAAAGTCTCGTGTCTACCCGTCCGGCTGGTTCCAGTCGGACGGGCCGATGATCACAGTCCGGCCACTACGGGCTCCCGGCGGGGATGCGGGCCCGTACGACGAAGCCGCCGCCCGCTTGCCGGTCGGCGCTGAACTCGCCGCCGAGGGCTTCGACGCGCTCGCGGAGCCCGGCCAGGCCCCGTCCGCTCCCGCCGGGATTGGCGGCGGCCCGGGAGCCGGAGCCGTCGGTGCTGACCTCCACGCCGATCTCCTTCTCGCCGTAACGCACGTGGACCGCGGTGGGGCCGCCATGGGCGTGTTTGAGGGCGTTCGTCAGGGCCTCCTGGACGACCCGGTAGGTCACGAACTCGGCGCTGCCCGCCGATTCCGCCGGGCGGCCCTCTTCGGTGAACTCCACCGGCTGCCCGGCCCGGCGGGTCTGCTCCACGAGCGTGTGGAGCTCGCCGGCGGAGGGCACGCTGACGTCGGTGTCGTGATCGGCTTTGAGCAGGTCGAGCATGTGCCGCAGGTCGGTGATGGCCCTCCGGCCGGTGTCGGTGACGGCGCTCAGCGTCGCGTCGAGGCGATCGGGGGCGGCGGTCAGGTAGCGTGCCGCCTCGGCCTGCACGACCATGGCCGTCACGTGGTGGGTGACGACGTCGTGGAGTTCGCGGGCGATGCGGGTGCGTTCGGCGGCGCGGGTGGCCTCGGCGACGTGGCGGCGGCGTTCGGCCTCGGCGGCGCGGGTGGAGCGCAGCCAGGCGCCGATGCCCCATGCGAGGGCCAGGGCCAGGTAGAAGACCACGTAGCCCTCCACCCGCTCGGTCGCGCCGAGCCGGCCGAGCGCGAACGCGAGCGGCACGTACGCCGCGGAGAGGGCGATCACGGTGACGCGCCGGTGGCGCTCCAGGTGGGCGCCCGCGCTGATCAGCGCGATGGGCATCGCGTTGCTCGCGAACACGTGGTAGGCGCGCAGCTGGTCGAGGACGAAACCGAGCGACACCAGGACGAGGCACACGGCCGGCCACCGCCGGCGCACGGCGAGCGGAAGGCACTCCAGGGCGATCACCACGAACGCCGCCGCGTCGAAGGGGCGGGCCGGCAGGTCGCCGACCTGCGTCCCCTTGCCGTAGAGCGCCGGCAGGAGCGATATGACGGCCAGCAGCAGCCCGAACGGCAAATCGCGGACCACGACGTCGCACCGCCGCCACAGCTCCGTGACCCGCCGTAAATCGATCATTGGGCGAGGGTAGCGGTCGCGCGGTGCCGCAGCGGGACCACGTTGCCGCGCCGGCGGGCCAGCCACATGAACACGACCGTCAGCAGCAGGCCGAACACCACCGCGTACGGGCTCGCCTCCGGCCCGAAGTCGCCGCCCGTGAGCAGGGCCGGGCCCGACGTCACACCGTTCAGCAGTCCCTGCGTCGCGCCGTTGCCCGAGACCTCGGTGCCGAAGATGCCGGCCGCTGCGAAGTTCCAGCCGAAGTGCAGGCCGATCGGCACCCACAGGGTGCGGGTGGCGGCGTAGGCGGCGGCGAGCATGCCGCCCGCCTCGATCGCGATGGCGATCGAGCCCCACAGGCTGGCATGCGCGTTGAACAGGTGCGCCAGGCCGAACAACACCCCCGTCAGCACCAGCGCCATCCAGGTGCCGGTGCGCTCCTCGACGATCCTGAACAGGATGCCGCGAAACAACAACTCCTCCGTCACCGCGGCGGCGGCCATGAACCCGACCAGCGCCACGGCGCCCGGCACCGAGCCCATGCCGTCGATCCGGTAGCCGCCGAGGAAGGCGATGTTCACGATGACGGCCGCGAACATCCCGACACCGATCAGCATCCCGCGGACGGTGGCGGCGACGGCGCCCTTCGCGGCCACCTCGACCGGCGCGCGGCGCTCGGACCAGCGCACCGTCCGGGCGTACACGAGTACGGCCAGCACGGCCGTCGCGACGCCCAGGAGCAGGGTGAGGAACGGGCTGCCCTGCACCGCGCCCACGATCGTGCCGCCGGCGAAGGCGACCACCGCGACGGGGACGAGCTGTTTCAACAACCGCATGACGACTCTCTTACGTGGGGACTCCGCGGCGAAGCGCCGCCGTACGCAGGGAGACGTTAGAGATTCGACGGTCGGGAATCGTCCCCGCACGGTGGACATTCGCGAGTAGCTCGCACGGGGGACAGGCGCGCATGCGACTCGTCGTACGACGCCGCCGCGGCGCCCGCCCCGGACGTTGGCCGGACGTCAGAGCGCGGTGGCCGCCGCCCTTCGCGGTCCTTCCCGCAGACCACACTTGTCCCCCGCACGAGCTACCGGCGAATGTCCACCGTGCGGGGATGATCTCGGACCGCCCCGATCCGTAGCGTTACGGCCCAGCCACGGCACTCCGTCTGCGTTTCCCGCAACACCGCCGTGCGCCTCACCCCTGCGTCGACCCCTCATTGGAGGACCTCATGCCCCGCAAGATCAAGACGTCCATCGTGGCCGCGCTGTGCTGCACCGTGCTCGGCGCAGGAGTCGCCGGCTGCGATGGCGACGCGATGGAGAACTGGGACCCCCTCGCCCCCGCCACGCGGACAGCCGATGCCGCCCCGATCTCCGGAACCACGAAGATCGCCGTCGCGGGCCGGTCGGTGAACGTGTCCTGTTCGGGCGACCCGGAGAAAGGCAGGCCGGTCGTCATCCTGATGCACGGGGGAGGCGATGGGCTGGACAAGCTGGCCGCCCTCCAGCAGAGGCTGAGCAAGCAGAACCGGGTGTGCTCCTACGACCGGCTCGGGGCGGGCGCCAGCGACCAGCCGGACGGCCCGCAGAACTTCTCCAGCACCGGGAAGGTTCTGACCGGCGTGCTCGATCGGATCGCCGCAGACGGTCCGGTCGTCCTGGCCGGGCACTCGCTGGGCGGGCTGATCGCCGCCAGGTACGCCCCCGACCACCAGGACAGGGTCAAGGGGCTGGTCCTGATGGACGCCACCCCGCCCACGATGCTGGCCGACATCTCGAAGTCGATCCCCGAGTCCGCCAAGGGGCCGGCGGCCGACGTGCGCACGCAGAACCTCGCGATATTCAAGGGTGAGAACCCGGAGAAGCTCGTCATCACCGACGGGAAGGTCCGTTCCGCCGGGAACATCCCGGTGGAGGTGATCCAGCACGGCAAGCCGTACCTCGCGGCCGTCCCCGACTACGGGCAGCGCCTGGAGAAGGCGTGGACCGCAGGCCAGCGCAAGTGGCTCGCGCTGTCCAGCGGCAGCAAGCTGAGCACGGCCACGAACAGCGGCCACTACATCTACCTCGACCAGCCCGATGTCGCCGTCCAGGCCATTGAGCGCGTCACCGCGCAGGCCGCACGTCAAGCGCATGGTGCCTAACCCGCCGGTTCGATGCTCCAGGCCGCCGGACGCCCCGCCGCGCGGCCGGTGAGACCGGAGCAGACAGGCGAAGATCGAGGCTGTGAGGCCACTCCCACGGCACCAGGCGAAGTCGGCATCGTCGGCGGGCGGACGATGACCCTGATCGATGCTTCGGTCGAAGAATCTGACGGGACCGAGGCACAAGCACAGCAGGGTGGCGCTGGCGTGTCACCGGCTGTGGAGGAGGAAGCAGGACTCGAGGGATCGATCTCGTGAGCCGGCTATTGCGCATGGTGAGGATGAGCCGGCGGCTACTGTTATCCCGTTGGCGGTGGACGGCACGATCGTGGCGGCCCCGACGGTGTTGCTGAGCGCCAGCCGACAAGGCACTCGAGGTGGCGTACTGCCGTGGGTGCTGTTGATCGCCAGTCTGGCGAGCATCGGAGCGAATGTGGCGGTCGCGGAGCCGACGGTCATCGCACGGGTGATCGCCGGCTGGCCCAGCCTGGCGCTGATCGGCGCGTACGAGGTGCTCATGTGAACCGGATTCTGCTCCACCAGACCCGAGCCCACGGTGACCTGCTCCATCCGGGCGTCGGCCGGGGTGAGGCCGAGCAACTGGGTGACCTTGGCCGATGACGGACTCGGCCACGTCCACCGAGGTGCCGAGTGCGTTCATGGGCAGGTCGGCGGGGGCGTAGCAGGCCAGCAGGCGCAGTAGTTCGACGGTGAGCGGGTTGCGGGCGGCCAGGTTGTGCCGCGTGACCTGCCACACGCGGGCGATCACCTGTCGATCGGCCTCTCTCTGCCCGGGCGGCGAGGCGGCGTGCATCCGGCCGGGCGCCGCGGCCAGCAGACGCCGGTAGGCGGCCAGCGTCATGCCGGGAGTCTCGGCGATGTAGCCGCCGGCCTGCACCAGGGCCAACGGCGGGAAACCCAGCTCGTCGGCCAGGCTCTCCAGGTGTGCCGTCTCTGAGACCGGGGAGCCGATCAGGTCGGCGAGTAGCGCCACCGCCTCCTGCGGGGACAGTTCGTGCAGCTGAATCTAGCCGCTGATCGCGTCCCAGCCGGTCGCTCGCCGGGAGGTGATCAACACATGCCCCCGTTCCAGTCGCCCCAGATGGGGGTCCAGTTCGTGCGGGTCCTCGACGTTGTCGAATATCAGCAACCACCTTCGGTGCCCGGCCAGCCAGGCCAACGCGTACGCGAGCGCGTCCTGCTCCGCCAACGGTGCCATCGAAGTCGGCCTGTCTTGGCCGCGGGAGGTCACGGCTGCGGCCAAGGCCCGCCCCAGCTCGGCCAGACCGCTCCTGACGTTGCCGGCGTTCTCCGCAGCGATCCACCAGATCAGCTCGTAGTCGTCACGGTGCGTGTGAACGTACTGCAGTGCGAGCTCGCTCTTGCCGCTGCCGCCCAGGCCGCAGATTGCTAGACTGATCACTCCCCGCCTCGCCTCGCATGGCAGCCGTGACCTGTCGCAGGGCGTGGTCGCGGCCGACGAAATGCCGACGGGCCGGCCGGGCAATTTCACCATCCGCAGGGGTGGCTCCGGGACGCGGCCGGGCGGGCGAACCTGCACGATCAGGCCGATCAGCCCGACGACCATGCTGATCACGCTGGCACGCTGATCCAGCAACGCCAGCACATCATGGGGCAGCCCCAACACATCGGCGAGAAACGCGGCAACCCCAGCCCCAGCAGGCCCACTGCGACCACCAGCAGGATTCTCCGAGTCCGGCCCGCCGACCGGCGAGCGCACCATAACCGCACCATTCAAGCGTGCCCGGCCGGAGCGGCCCCGGCACCTGCCTGGCAGCGCCTTCCGGGAAAGGGCCGGGTCAGAGCCCGGGCAGCCGCGACTGCCACGGTGGTTACCAGCACCCAGGCCGGCCACGATCAGCACCAAGGCGACGGTCTTGGACCAGCCGGCAGGGTCCCAGGTTGTGTCGTGGCCCAGGCTGATCAGCGGTATTAGCAGGTCCAGGCAGTACATGAAAGGGTCCCACGCCGGGTGCTCGTCGGCCTTGATCGGGCACAGACCTGCTGCCAGTCAGGCGGACGGCGTCGCGGGGTCGCAGCCGCAACTCCCGCCGGGGCACCAGCATGGTCACGTGGGCGCTTTCGATGCTGGCGAACCGGGCCGGCCGCGCCGGGTCGATCAGGACCATGTCGGCCGGCCAGAGATCCTGACCGCATCCCAACCGATGAAATCCTGACGCGTCGGCCACAGCGCCACTACCGGCGAAACTCGCGGGGCCCCGCCATACGTCACGCTTCAGCGCCTTCTCGCCATTACGGAGCACATCCTTCCCGTTACATAATCGATCTTGCTTTATCTTCTTATGTGATGATCGTTGTGTTTCGTCCGCCCGCTACCGGAATGGGCCACGTGAACACACCTTTACCTCCGGCAAAAAAGCTTCGCCGAGGGCGTCGCCGTGCTGCGCTCGCCGCGGGACTCAGCCTGACAGCCTCACTTTTGGTCGCGTTACCCGGCGTCGCTTCTGCCACCACCCCGACACTGGCCCCGAATTCGCCGCCATCCGGTCCTGCCGCTCCACCCCCCGGTTACCTTGACGCCGCCAAAACGCAGGCGAGGAAACAGGCAAAGCAGGTCGAGATCCCGAGCATGCACACCGAGAACATGACCACCGTCGCCAATCCAGACGGAAAGACGGTTGGCACGTATGTCCATCCAGCCCCCATCCGCTTCAAGGGAGCCAATGGGAACTGGCAGGCGATCGACACGACTTTGGTCCGGCACGGAAACGTCATCAAACCGAGGGCTCTCAAGGACGAGGTGCGACTGGCCGGCGGCGGTGAGTCCGGCCTGTTGCGGGTCAGAACGGCGAAGGGCCAAGCGCAGGTCGCGGTCGACGCCGAACTGCCCGCACCGGCCCTATCCGGCAACAAGGCGACCTACGCCAACGCCTACGGTGAAGGCATCGACCTCGTGATGGAGGTGACGAGTACCGGCATTCGGCAGAAGATAGTCATC
The DNA here is from genome assembly GCF_040674815.1 of Nonomuraea sp. NPDC049709. Classification (NCBI taxonomy): domain Bacteria; kingdom Bacillati; phylum Actinomycetota; class Actinomycetes; order Streptosporangiales; family Streptosporangiaceae; genus Nonomuraea; species Nonomuraea sp. NPDC049709. The sequence goes on along the minus strand of NZ_JBFANM010000057.1, from coordinate 25,981 downwards.
AAGCAGCGACCGTCCTCGGAGCTCGTCCTCCGGCTTTCCATCGATGGTAATGCGGGGCTTAAATACCACGCCAAGTCGAATAACACCGCCGAGGTGCTGCTCGACGGCGAAAAGGTCGCCGACATCACACCGGCTCTGCTGCTGGACGCGACAGCGACGACCTCGGTCACGAGCGGCAACATCAGCAGCGTGGAAACCAAGCTGGAGGGCGCCGACCTCGTCTATCGGCCCGACGGCAAGTTTCTGGCTGATCCAGGGACCACCTATCCGGTGACATTGCTGGCCAATCCTACCCCTTGGTACGGCGCGGGATTCCCGACGGACACCTTCGTCAGCAACGACCCGCGTTTCAAGACCGGCAGCGCCCAGCAGTACATGGACGCTTTCCTGGCCGGCCGTAACAATTTCGACGGGGAGAGCGCGTACTACATCTACCGCTCCTACTTGAAGTACGACCTCAGTAACGCGCCGTGGTACGGCAGGCCCATCATCAATGCCGACGTACGGCCATGGAACTACATCACCACGCACTGCGGCGGGCCAGAAACGCCGCAGATGGCGGTTCGGCGGGTCACCAGCAACTGGACGCTGAGCTCCACGAGTTCCGTCAATCTGCGCTGGGACCAGCAGCCTTCCGTCACCACCGACGGCCAGGCCGTTAAAGGTGGCGGAGTCGGCCGCATCCGGAAAGCAGGCGGCACCTACGTGTACTGCCCGAACCTGTCCCAGGAGCTGTACTACAGCATCGAGGACATCGTGCGCGAATGGGCCGGCGGCGCCCCCAACTACGGTCTGCAGATCGCCGCGTACGGCGACAGCAGCGGCCCTTCGAACTTCCGTGAGTACCTGAGCAGTGAATGGGCCGGGATCGACGGCCGGGGGCCGGTGCTGTTCGTCGAATACGATGCACCCGACCCGGAGGTCGGCGCCGTGGGCTGGTTCACGCCGGACGAGCCGGGAATCACGGACCGGGCTGCCGCCGAGGCGATAGTGGCCGATCCGGACCTGGGCCGGGCCAGCGAAACTCAGCCGGTAGCGGAGGACGTGTCCGACGAGCAGGCTGTCGAGGAGAAGGATGCCTCTTCGGATGTCCATGACATCACGATGGAGGGAGCCATCGAAGGTGACCCCGTCGTGGACAATCCGTCTCCGGACACCACGCCTCCGGCGGTCGTCAGAACCGATCCGGAGAAGGACGCCACCGACGGCTCCTCCTCTGCCGTGTCCGTGCTCTTCAACGAGGGAGTGACCGACGTCCAGCTCACCGTGAAGGACGCGGCGGGAACTCCGGTGCCTGGGACGGTGTCGGATGGTCACACGCCCGCGGGCTGGGCTTTCACGCCTGGCCAGCCGCTGGACCCTCAGGAGTCCTACACGGCCGAGGTCAGCGGCGCCAAAGATGCCGCGGGTAACGTGATGACGGCCCCTTATTCATGGACGTTCACCACCGCGGCGGACGTACCTGCCTGCACGGCGCCTCCGTACGAGGATACGTTGTACGACTACGGTGACAGGGTGACCTACGAAGGACACACCTGGGAGGCTCAGGCCTCCGGCTGGCTCGGCGAGCCGGGGAGCGAGCTGGGCTTCTGGCTGGATCTCGGCCCCTGCGGTGGCGAGCCCGATCCGGACCCGGTGCCCGCGTGCACCGCTGAAGCCTGGAACCCCGCTCTGTGGTACTTGTACGGTGACGAGGTCACCTATCTCGGCCACACCTGGCGGGTGATCGCCGACTGGGTCGACGAGGGCGTCGAGCCGACGGCGGGCGAGCTCTGGGAAGACCTCGGCGCGTGCTCCGGGCAGCCGCCCACTGATCCTCCGTGCACCGCCTACGGGTGGAGCATGTTCGCTCCTTACTACGTCGGCGAACAGGTCACATGGGACGGCCACATGTGGGAGGCCACGCAGGACACCACCCGTGGGCAGGAACCCGGGGTCCATGCCGCGTGGGAGGATCTAGGGGCCTGTAGCGGCGAACCTCCGTTGAGCGCCAAGCGGGGGCAGACGAGGTCGGCGGCACTGCCGGACATGCCGAACGTCCCCCCGAAGGCTTCCGGAATGTTCGACCGCATGACGCCGGCGAAGTGCGCGGAGAGGGCCAATCTGGCCGGGCGACCCCAAGGCTGGGTGATGAACCGCTTCAGCTGGTGCCAGATGGGCAAACTCGATGCTTACTATTCGTCCGGGAAATGTCTGGGGAACACGACTCCCTGCATCCCGGAGCCGGCGGAATACTACAAGGCCGATGTCATGCTCATCGGATACACGTTCAACGGTGTCGAAGGCCGTGATCAGCCCAAGGGTGACACGGCTCGCGATATCGTGGTCGAAGCCTTCGTCTATAACCACAGCACGTACGGGACCATGCCACCCGGCAAGAAGCTGACCCTGGGCATGGACATCGGTAACAAGACCAGATGCGAGCACGTCACTTCCCGGGGCGGCCAGACGGTGCTGAATCACCGAACGGCGCTCATCAGCAGCTGGATCGCCGATGGCCGGGCGACCTTCCGCTTCAGGTGTCCGCATGGTAAGGCGTCCACGAAGCGCGTCACCGAATGGCTGGACGGAGCCAACGGCGTCAAGGAATACGTGGCAAATGACGAGCTGGTGAGTTTCACCAGCATCAAGCCGTACGCCAACTTCCCGGACTGGCCCGTCAAGGCCCTTGGCATCTCGCGCTACACCAAGTACGTCACCGGCACCGACAAGTGGCTCGTGGGCAACATCATTCGCTGCGACAGCGCAGTGGAGTCCGACTACAAGGCCGGCGGCTGTGTCTTCTACAAGACCAAGTCCGCCGTCCACTGGGAGCCGCTGGTCACGAACAAGGCCGGCACCAAGACGTGGGACATTACCCAGGCGTACCAGCACTACTGGAACGCCTGCCTGGACCCCGACGCGCAGACCTGGCCGGACAACCCCGCGAAGGACATCGCTGGTTGTGACATCCCGCCCTCTCGTGATACCGGTTATCTGCACAGGGAGAAGGAGAAGCAGGCAGGCTCGAACCAGGACGCCACGTATGTGAAGTGCAGCAGGATGTGGCCCGGGTACCCGTCGTCAGGCGACTATCCGAAGCAGTGCGACGAGTATCCATTCGCATCGACTCGCCAGCGCACCCTCGCCCCCGACGGGACTTCACACTTCTATGGCAAATGGTCCTTCTGCCCGATCCGGGCCAACGACAACGAGAAGGCCGGCCTGTATCTCAAGCGCTATTACCATGCCGACAGAGTGCTGTACAGCGATAAGTTCCGTAACAGGTTCGCCTCTCCGCCGTCCGGCGACCCGGTTCCCGCGCGGGCGCAGCTTTGCGGGACTCCATCAGTCGCCAACTAGTTAGTAGCCCCCGAAAGCCGCCCGGGCTGGTATACGCTGGATCGCCGGCGACCCCCTCCCGGGCGGCCTCCCTTTCCCTTCGGACGAAGCAGATGGGCCATAACCATGCCCCTTCAGGCGATCAGCCATTATGAGCGGCTTTTGAACGAGCACCCATGGATGCGGGACGGTTTCCACTGGACTGTGGTTCGGACCTCGGCTGTTCCTCCGTCCATCGAGGAAATCGGCGAGAGACTGTCGAGTTCCGCCGAGGCCGGTGTCGAGGAAGAGGTCGACGTCGCGTCGGGTGCCGACCTTTACCTTCCGCACACCGTGGTGTCGGTGGACAGGCAAGGGGGAGGGTATTTTCTCTTCCAGTCTCAGGACGGCGGTATTGATGATCCTGCCGTCCTGTGCGAACTGAGCGAGAGAGATGGACCGGTATGGAGCATCGCCTCCATACTTCACAAGCACAAATACACGTATGCCACCGACGGTGAAATACGCTGGACCTGGCGCGAGTTCCCGCGCGGCGAACGGCCGAACGTGGATGAGAATGTTGTGTTCGTCGAGAAGGCATGCGAGGACATGGGCCTCCCGTTCGGCCTCACCGCGCTAATGGCCGTCGTCGAACTGAGCAGCGGCGTGCGCATGGACCTCAACTGGCCACACGCGCCGAGACCAGCCGTCGTTTTGGACGATCCCCTCTGGTGATCTGCGTGGCACGGATCATGCCTGATTGGGCGTGCCTGATGTCTCTCGCGGGCGTCGCCTTGGTACTCGTGGTCAGCGTCCGTCTGGTTGGTGGTCCCGACCATCAAGGGCGACCTGCCTTTCGTCGCGCGGTGCGACAGCGAGCGCATCAGCTACCGCGTCCGCGTGAACGACAGAACCACGTGGAGAGGGAACACCGGAGGGTGCCGCTTCCTCGGCGTTGATCGGGTCTACACCATGTACACCGGAGACCCTCACCGAGGAGAGGTGGCCCAGCACATCCGATTGGCCTTCCAGAATCCGCGGAACACGGATCCAAAGGGGACCAAGGAGGGAGCGCCCATAACCAAGAACTTCCCCGGCAACTACGACGGTTGCCTGAACTCGCCCGACCCGGCTCATTGCCGGAAGGTTCCCTTGACCAAGCGGGGCAACAGAGACCGGGTCCCGGCTCCGGACGGAGCGCTGTACAACTCGAAGAACTCCAACAATCTAGACAACTTCCCGGACGTGACGATCCGAACAAACAATGCGACGAATACCCGTTCGCGTCCACCTGGCAGGCGATCGGCGTCGACGGCAAGATGCAGAACAACGCCTGGGTTCCTTCTCTCAACGCCTCGCTCCGCATGGTCAGCTCGGACCACAACCAGGCCGCAGGCCGCGACTTGGGCGCTTTCTACGCCCGCTATCGTGTCCTTCCCAACGCAACCCTCGAAGGGGGCCTGCAGAACCGGCCCGGTAACGCCTTCTTCGTGAGAATAAGAGACGGCGCACCGCCAACGCCTTCTTCGTGACAACCAGCCGAGGTACCCGTAACCCCCTCCTGCTCGAGAGGCGGCCATGCAGTCACCGACCTACCTGCACGACCTTCTGGCCTCGACCCTCTTCACGGAGGGGCTCGACGGCGACATGGACCTGTGGGCACTGGGATTCAGCGCCGTCTGGATCAAGGGCGCGGACCTCGACACCCTCGCCCCGATCTACCAACTGGACCTCTCCACCCGCACCCCGTGCCATTTGAGTGACATCCTCGACCGGAACATCGACGATGGATCCCGCTTGGTCGCCGAAGTCGGGGACTGGATCGGCATCGTGCCCGCATCCGCCGACCGCGAGCGCCTGCTGTCCATCACCGCGGGCGGCCGCGAGGCATTCGGCCTCAGCATGGACATCAGCAACAGAACCTATTTCCACTATGCCCGCGGAGGGCGTCTGGTGACCTCCTTCAGTCCCACCTGGCCGGAGTCACGTTTCGGCGAGGACCCGCACGCGCTCGATCACCTGATGGACGGGCTGCGCTTCCAGATCAGCGCGGACGACGTCTTCGACGATCGCGTCGACCGAGAGGAGAGCGTAAGCTCGGCCTTGACCCTGATCGGACGCTTCACGGGAACCGACATCGCCACCGACTGGTTCGAGGCGCAGCACTCCTGCATCCGGCCCACCTCCTGACGGCTCACGCCCAGCCCGTGCGACACGTCGCCAGGCTGCCGACCCGCGCGCCGGGCACTCGCATCGCGCCGGTCGTAGAAGTCGCCGCCGTCTTCGCGCCGGTGTACCAGGTGGCGCAGCCGGAATCCGATTCCGGATCGGGTGCGGGAGACGCCCCAGGCGGCTTCGACCATGGCGGCCTTGAGGTCTTCATCCTTGACGAGAATGTCCCGCTCGTCTCCAAGACGGTCTCGCACCTACGTAGCGGCGGCACTCTACAAGCCGGAGACCACCATCCCCAAGGCCGGAAACGGGGCGCCGAAGAAGATACCCGGTGCGTTCAGTGGTGGGCGCCGGGGTGTACCGACGATGGCCGCCTAAAGGTGACCAGGGCCAGTGCGAAAGTCAAGGGCTCTATTCCCGACAAAACCGGAAGAAATCAATACTGGGCCCAGACGGCTGCGATGAATATCCATTCGCATTGACCCTTGCAGAGGCGAGCCAGACGGATTGCCATTGGCGACAAATATTTGTAGGTCACTGGTACAACCGGGGGGACCAGCCCGACTCCGGAGGAGCTCTTCCGCCTGGACGGCTGTACCGTGGACGCTTAGGATCATCTGGCTGCTTCGGATCCGGGCGCAGCCCGATCGCGTATGGACGAGCGTGCCGCGCTCTCCTTGTGGAGTCATGATGAGCGACATATTCGATGTCTATAAGGCGACGGCACCCCTGCTCTTCGAAGAACCAACCCGCATCACGTGGGTCCGTGGCCTGCCCTTACCAGAATGCGTCCGCCGTTTCGGCGGAGATCCGCTCCGGACACGTGAGGCCGATTTCGAGGACATATACGAGGAAGGGTACGACCTCGATCCCGACGACCCGCGCGACGGCGCCATCCTGCTCGATCAGCAGGGCGACTGGGTCGTGGTGGTGGAGCCGACGAGCCATCGCGGCATTACGTCCGCGTTGTTGCGGTGGCTCTCCTCGGACGGAGCCGCCTTGAGCGTCTACTGGACCGTAAACGGGGATGCCTACGTCAAGTGGGCCGAGCACGGCCATGTCCTTTATTCCTTTGACCCGATGGTCCTCGACACCGTGAACCCCGATGAGGCAGAGGTGGGCTGGGTCGTCGAGCACGGTGTGGGCCTCGACGCCTGGGCTCAGGACTGGTTTGCGGCAACCCTGACGCTGGCCGAGAAGATCACCTTGGTGCGCTTCGATTCGGCGTGGCCGGAGCGCATTCACCTCGGGGTGACCGTCGGTCCCATGCCCCTGGCATGAGCCGGGCGGCCCAGAACACGGGACGTTTCCAGCCGCTTATGCGGTTCGCGGCCCGGCCACCTGTACGCGTTTCCCGAACACGCACTACGTCCATCACGGGCACACCAGCACGAACGGCAGCGCGATCAGCCCAGCATGTAACTTCAGCAAATGGATCACGAGCAGGAACCATGCCTTCGCGTTCATCGGCGCATGATCATCCAACTGGCTGCATGAGCTGTTGCCGCGACGGTGACCAGGAAGACGGTGTCGCGGAGAACCGTGATAGGGGTCGCCACAGGCGTTCTCACCGATCCTGAGGCTCCGAGCATAAGAGGCAGCGAGCACCTGGCCGATGGGAGCTTGCCGGCGGCAGGCAGTGCGGGCAGCCACGACCTGGCGGCCCATCCGTGCGTCGGCGATGCTGTGACGTGTGCAGTACGTGTCCCTGGTGCCGCGACCGCCGCTGAACGAGCTGATCGACGACCTCTACTACCTGGAGGGCACCCCGCCGTACTCCCGGCTGATGTTGCCGCCGATGCCGTCGGCGTTGCTCGTCCTCAACCTCGGGCCGCCGTTCCGCATCCGCGCCGCCACCGGCGTCGAGACGGCCGGATACGCCGACGGGTGCGTGATCACCACCCCCACCCGCGCCTTCGAGTTCGGCTACCCGCCGGGTACCAGGTCGGTGGGCGTGCACTTCAAGCCATGGGGGCTAGCGCCGTTCCTGGGGATGCCCGCGGCCGAGCTGCGCGATCTGCCGGTGACGGTGGAGCAGGTCTGGGGCCGCCGCGCCGTCGCCGGGCTGCGCGAGCGGCTGGCCCTGGCGCCCGGGCCGCACGAGATGCTGGCGCTGCTCGAGGACGAGCTGCTGCGGCGGCTCACCGAGACCACCGGCCTTGGGCTGGTCCGGCACACGAGCGGCGTCATCGCCGCGGCCGGGGGCACGGTGACGATCGGTGGTCTGAGCGTGGCCGCCGGTGTCAGCACCACCTATCTGGCACAACGGTTCAAGGCCCTCATCGGCGTCACACCGAAGCGGCTGGCGCGCACCTACCGTTTCGCCGGCATCGTGCTCGCGATCGACCCCACCGGGCCGGTCGACTGGGCCGAGCTCGCCGGGCGCGCGGGCTACTTCGACCAGGCCCACTTCGGGCACGAGTTCCGGACGTTCACGGGCCTCACCCCCACCCGGTACGTCGACGCCAGGCGGCGGTTCCTGCGCGAGCATCCCGGCCACGCGCTCGACGTCGGGCCACTGCCTGCCGGTTGATTTCTTACAAGAGCCGGCATCCCTCGGCACGCCAGTATGGGCACTTCCCGATGAACAGGAGAGAGCCATGGGCAAGGTGGTCATGTACAGCTCGGTGTCGGTCGACGGCTTCATCGCGGACCGGAACGACCAGGTCAGCCCGCTGTTCGAGTGGTTGTCCAACGGTGACGTCCCGCTGGACGAGAGCGGGCAGATCAAGGTGTCGCAGGCGTCCTACGACTACACCCGGTCGTACTGGGACGAGATCGGCGTGACGATCGTCGGTCGCCACGTCTTCGACATGACGAACGGCTGGGGCGGCAAGCCGCCGGGTGAGATCGCCCACGTGGTCGTCGTGACGCACCGGCCGATGCCCGAAGGCTGGGACCCCGAGGCGCCGTTCCACTTCGCCGACGGCGTCGAGACCGCCATGCCAAGGCACAGGAGCTCGCGGGCGACCGCATGGTCGAGGTCGCCGCCGGCGACGTCGGCGGCCAGATGCTGGCCGCGGGGCTCGTGGATGAGGTGGCCATGGACGTCGTGCCCGTGGTGTTCGGGTCCGGCAAGCGCTACTTCGGCTCGGTCGACGCGCAGCACCTGCTGGAAGATCCCGATGTGGTGATCCAGGGCAAGCGGGTGCTCCACCTGCGCTGTCGCGTGCGCCGATGACCGGTCCGAGCCGGGCACGCGCGGCTCCCCGGTTGTGATGGCGGGTGTCAAGGCCGGACATGGCGCGAGATCACGGGCCCGGTTTCGCGACAGCGATGGGCGTATCTGCACGAAGACGGGTGGCGGACCACCGAGCCCGTCAGCAGGCATTGCGCCTACCCGTCTCCGGTCCTGCGGCCCCGATCGCCACCTCCACGTCGGCCGTCCGGCTGTCCGGATCCGTGGCCGCAGGTTCCGGTCCGTTGCGGAACCGGTAACCGGTCGACCGGAGGTGCCGGTATTCGAATACAGCCAGCACCAGCGCCGTGGCCGCGCCGCAGAGGTTCAGCATGAGCCACAGCCAGTCGGGCACGCCATTGGTGTCGCGGGCGATGATCTCCTGGCCGCTGATCAGCAGCATGAGACTCGTTGTGCCGATCGGTGCGAGCAGCGGATGGACATCGCCCATCCAGAATCCGGTGCGCGCCGCCCAGTAGATCGTGCAATACCAGAAGCACAAGAACCAGGGAATGAGGACAATCACCAAGCCTATCGCGGCGAGCAGCCAGAGTGCTGCCGACCCCGAGGCGTTGAGGTCGATGTCATGCTGAAATTCGACGTCACCGTTGGCGAGGGAGCCGATGTTGAGCTCACCGGCTGCGGCGAGGACCAACACGATCGGCAGGTAGAAGAAGGCCAGTGCGAGAACCGCGCGTCCCATCATACGCAGCACGCCGGGCAGGAGTTGGATGCGGTGGCCGGCGCGGGTCACGATGAATATCACGAGGATCGGTAGCGGCAGCAGAATCACGGCAAGCCGCCCGGTCTCCATCGCCTTTCGGATGATGTTGGCCCAAACGTCCTGATAGCGGGAGGTCGCTATCAGGATCACGCCGAGGCCGACCGCCGATCGCCAGAACGCGAGCCGGTCCAGCATCCGGTCTTTGCGCAATGGGCCGACCCGGGGTTTGAACAGGAACTTGGCGGTCATCCATGGAAAGAGCACGGTGGCGATGACGCGCCTGGCCGGGCGGCCATCATCGGGGTCGGGCCTGCGGTCGTGTTGCAGTTCTACTGCGGACATCTGGCTCCTTTGCGATATCAACTCGGTACCGCGGACGCTCTGATGGTTCTGGATGGAGAAACCAGCGCTCGCAGGAGTTCGGAGCGCGGCCCCATCGGAGTTAGACGATATTGAGCGTGATGAGCACGCTGAGGATCACGAAAAGCAGGCCGGAGCCCGTCACGAGCCACCCCATGGTCGAACCGCGCTGGCCGCCGGTGTCGATGCGGGCATGTCGCAGCTTCTGCGGGTCGTAGAGGATTGTGACGCGATCTCCTGGTCGAGGAGGGTTGGCCTCACCGAACTTCGAGGTGACCTCGACCTCGTGGCCTTCGAGGGTCGTGAAACGGAAGATCGGCTTGCGGGTAGGGCTATCAGGGTCACGACTCTGCACCAGAGCAGTGATTACGCCGGATACCCGAACCCCCCGGGCACGGAGCCGTCGTGCGCTGATCAGCAGCCAGATGCCGTACGCCAGGTATGCCAACCCGAAGAAACAGAGCAACGCGGGTGAAGATGTCGATTCCAATAAGGGTCACCTTTCGCTCAGGTGAGAATCAGCCATGGCAAGGGTTGGTTCCCGCGTGCGGAAGGCTCGGTAAGGTGGTCTGCCTCTCCTGCGGTTTCTCCTTCATGTACGCGGTGTTCAGGTGATGAAAAACTTCTTTGGGCGTTTGACTAAGTTGCCGGAGGATTGGTTCATGCGTGTGATCAGAGTGTGAGCGGCGTCACATTGGCGTCTTTTCCGGCTGAGCAAATACGGACAACGAGGCATTCATGGCTGCAAACGATCCGATCTGGGAGGCGCTGTCCAGTGCCGAAATCGTCAGTGCGGGATGAAGGTGGCCGAAGCGCCCTGCTCATCGGAGTGGTCGGTGATCAGCGGGGCGTCCACGTCGATGACGATCCACCCAGTCGCCCCACTGAGTCCTTTCATCCTGGGTAACCGGCGCTCTCCTCACGCCTCGGAGCCGTCCCGAACCAAAGGAGTGCAAATGGCGTCGAACCCTCCTGAAGGCGCGGCAATCACGCGCCCCCTCGACGGGGTGGAGAGTGCGATGGCGGCGGGTGATCCTGATCGGCTGGGTGGATACTGGGTGGCGCGGCGGCTGGGCGAGGGCGGCCAGGGCGTCGTGTACGAGGCCTACGACGACGCGGGAGGCCGAGTAGCGGTCAAGGTGCTCCGGCGCGGATCCCGAGGCAGGGATTTCGCCCGGGAGGTGGCTGCGGCGCAGCGGGTGGCCTCGTTCTGCACCGCGCGGCTGATCGCGGCGGACGGCTCGGGCGACCAGCCGTACCTGGTGAGCGAGTACGTCGAGGGACCGAGCCTGCGCCGGGCGGTGGAGGACGGCGGGGTGTTCTCCGGCGACCGGCTGCACGCCTTGGCGATCGGCATCATGACCGCGCTGGTGGCGATCCACGAGGCGGGCGTGGTGCACCGGGATCTGAAGCCGGACAACGTGCTGCTGAGCCCCGAGGGCCCGCGGGTGATCGATTTCGGGATCGCCCGTACCCAGGAGATGTCGCATTCGGCGTCCAACCAGGTGCGAGGCACTCCGCCGTACATGTCCCCGGAGGTGCTGAGCGGCGAACGGGCGGGGCCCGCCTCGGATGTGTTCGCGTGGGCGGCGGTGGTGCTGTTCGCGGCCACAGGACGCAGCCCGTTCGAGGCGACGACGATGGGCGCGATCATGCATCGGGTGCTGACGCTGGAGCCGGACTGCGAGATGCTGCCACCGGTGCTGCGCTCCGCGGTGAGTCGCGCCCTGGCCAAACCGGCGCGGGACCGCCCTCCGGCTCGGGATCTGCTGCTGGATCTGCTGAGCGGCCGGGGCGGGCGCGGGCCCGGCGGAGCGCTGCTGGATCGCGGGTTCAGCGCCGCGGCGCGGGCGCGGCCGGCGGTGATGGTGGCCTCGCCGCCGTTGGGGGCCGTGGCGGAGAGGATGTACGACGCCCTGCCCTCTGCCGAGCGGGCGGCGGTGCCGGACGTGTTGCTGCGGTTGATCCAGACGGGCGACGGCGGCGAGGACGTGCTGCGGACCGCCGATCCGGCGGAGGTGTGCGGGGGCCGGCCCGGCCACGAGACGGTCCTTACGGCCTTGCTGGATGCCGGCCTGGTCATCAGGCAGGACGCCGGAGTGCGGCTGGCGAACGCGGCGCTGCCCCGGGCATGGCCGCGATTACGAGAGTGGCTGGAGGCTGAGCGGCCGGGGCTGGCGATCCACCGGCGGCTGAGCGAGGCGGCGCGATTGTGGGACCTCCACGAACGCCGTCCGAGCGACCTGTACCAGGGCAGCGCCTTGGAGGTCGCGCGTACGTGGGCGACCGGCGGGCGGCGCTATCTGACCCTGAGCCCGCTCGAGGACCGGTTTTTGACCGAGGGGCTGACGGCGGCGGCGCGCCGGTCACGGCGGCGCCGCCAGGTGACGGCCGCGCTGGCGGCGCTGACACTGGTCGCGTCGGGCGCGGGCGTGTACGCCGAGGCGCGGCGGCGGGAGGCGGTGACCGAGAGGGCGGCGGTGGCGGCGCACCTGGAACGGGCGGTGGCCCGGTCGCTGGTGATCCGCGCGCAGGGGATGCGGCTGGCCGATCCGCGCACGGCGATGCTGCTGAACGTGGCGGCGTGGCGGATCGGCCCACAGGAACCGGAGACGCGGGCGGGATTGCGCGAGGCGCTGACGCATCCGGCCCGGGACGTGTTCTCCCCTCCGGACGCGGCCCCCGGAACGGTGTACGCGCTGAACACCACGGGCACGATGCTGGTCGGGGTGCGCGAGGGCGTGGCGACGGTGTGGGACGTGGCCGGGCACAAGCGGGCCGGTCGGGTGACGGGCGTGGGCGCGGGTGTACGGCAGGCGGCCCTGAACCACGACGGTTCGCTGCTGGCGGTGCGAGACGAACGGTCGGTACGGCTGTGGGACGTACGGTCGGGGCGCCCGGTGGGCACCGGGTTCGGCGGCGGGTACACGTTCCTGGTGCAGGAGTCCATGCGGTTCAGCTCCGACGGCAGGTTCCTCCGGCTGCCCTCGGGGCTGGAGGTGCCGGACACGGTGTGGGTGGATGTGCGCACCCGCCGGGCACTCCGCGCGCCGGGGGGCGCCCTGGTGGACGAGCTCGGCCCGGACGGTAGATACGCGGTGACGGGCCTGAACTCCGTTGAAACCTCGCGGGTTCGGGTGTGGGATCTGGTGTCGGGCAAGGGGCGCACGCTGGAGTTCCTGGAGGACAGGAGGGACGCCACGGATACGGTGTTCAGCGCGGATGGCAAGGTCTTCGCCACGGTGCGCGACGGCGCGGTGAGCTTCTGGGATCTCGCCACGGGCAGCGCGCTGGACTGGACGTTCGCCGACGGTGCGGGCACGCGCCATGTGGCGCTGTCGCCGGACGGGGCGCTGCTGGTGACCGATGACGACGACGAGATCGCGGTGTACCGGACCGCGGACGGCAGCGAGCTGTCGCGGGTGCCGTTCGCGACGTCGGGGGTGGAGGCGCCCTCGGCGTTCGGCGCCGACGGCAGGACGCTACGGCTGCTGGGCCAGAACGGGACGGTGCTGACGTTGCGGACGGCCGAGCCGGGCGGTGCGCGGGCCGCCGAACCGGTGAGCGGGGCGCTGGGCGGGACCACGGCGGCGGCGGTCATAGGGACCCGGTTGGAGGTGCGGAACGCGGAAACCGGCGGGTCGCCGCGATCGTTGCGGGTCGCCGCCGAAGGGGAAGGCGCGGACGATCCCCCCTGTTGCGAGGTGGCGGTCAGCCCTGACGGCTCGCTGATCGCGGTGGGCGGATTCCTGAGCGTGGCGGGGGCAGACCCGAAGAAAGCGTCGGTGGCGGTGCTGGACGCGACCGATCTCACGGTCAAGGCGGTGTTCGCGATCAAGCAGCAGATGGAGGGAGTGTCGACGCTGGAGTTCGGCCCGGACGGCTCCTCGCTGGCCGTCTCTCCCACCCAGGTGGGCGATCTGGACGAGGGCAGCGAGGCGCCGATGGAGCTGTGGCAATGGCGTACGAAGAAGGTGACGCTGCTGCGGGAGGCGCACGCGAACCAGCCGGTGGCGTTCGGCCCGGACGGCCGGACCTTGGTCACCGGGACCGGAGCGGTGATGGAGATCCCGTCCGGGCGCGTGGTACGGCGGCTCGACGCGGGCGTCCCGGTCTTCGGCCCCGGCGGCAGATCACTGGCGATGGCGGGCCCGGCGGGAATCACCGTGTGGGACACCCGCACGTGGCAGCCGTCGGGGGTGCGGCTGGCGGCGAAGTCCGCGTCGGCGCCCGCCTTCTCCCACGACGGCCGCACGCTGGCGGCCTCCACACCGGCCGGCGTCCGCCTGTGGGATGTGGCGACGGGACGTTCCATGGGGGCGTTCGCCGCTGGAGAGGAGGCGGTGGACCTGTCGTTCGCGCCCTCGGACGGGCTGCTGTACACGGTCGGGGTGCGGGGTGAGGTGCGGGCGGAGAAAATGGATCCGGCACTGACGGCGACGGCGGTGTGCGCGCTCGCGGGACATGAGCTGTCGCCGGGAGAGTGGCACCGCTTCGTCCCCGAGCTGCCCTACCGCCGGGTCTGTGCCCCCTCTACCCAGCCGGGACAGGCACGAGCGCGGTGATGACCAGGGGATGGGTCTGACGGGGAATCGAGCGTCTGCGCCTATGCGTCCGGATATGTCAGCACGGCCCGGCAAGAAGCCCGAATCACAGAAGCAGACCAACCGACCCCCCGGTGCTCCCGGCTCCGGAGAGGGTTGTCCCTTTCTAGGGTTCAAGGGCTGTGACCAGCGCCTTTGTCGATGCTGTGCCGATTGGATAGGCACACCGGTCCACAACTGGTCCACAATCAAGCCTGGGGCGGCCTCTCCGGGGATCCGCTCCTCAAGCCCATGAAAACGTATGGAACGACTCTCCGTTGCCGCTCTCAGGGCGTCTTGGCTCGCCGGAGCCCTACAGCCATGTCCGCAGGGAGAACCCTACGTCGCAAGGTGGTATCCACATACCTGGCACCAGCTCTACCATCTGTGATCACGCAACCCACTGTAGTCGTGCCTTTACTTCCCAGGGAGATGGCCTGATGATGGGCTAGGACAAACGCGGGGCCAATGCGGCTGCGGTCAGCTAAAGGCTGCAACGATCCGGGGAGCACGAAATGCCCGATGAAGATCTTCTGCACTTGATCTCACTATCTACGGACGATCTACTGGTAATTTTGGCAGAGGAATCAACAGTCGGAGGGCTCCCTATTGATAGAGATCGCAAGCGGGCTATAGGGCGCGCCTTGCTTCAAGGCTGGTTCGCGAAGTTCCGCAGCAAACTATGCAATGGCGACTTAAATCTATCGAACAGTACTCGGACTGAGGATATGGTACGGGATGCAGCCCTCATAATGGATGCTATTCTGGCGATATCTTCCATGCAGGCACCACTGGCAACTATTTCCGTGCTAATGGTCAAGTATGGTATAGACGCCTTGTGTAGAGAGACTCTGAAGTCATGACTGATGATTTTCGTTTTCTTATCTCCGCCGAGATCGAATCCCTGCCTCGGCATCCTGAGGCGCGTTACGCGTGGAATCCGAATTCCGCCCGTGAAACATTGAGAGCCCGAAATAGGCTGGTATCCGAAGCCGAGCAGCTTACGGACGAAGATATTGAGAGGCAGACATCGGGCACGCACTCCTCGAGTGATGCATCGACGGATGGAGCATGGAGCTTAGCCTTATCCATAGCATCAGTTTTTCTGATAGAGCATAACCGGCCGGACCTGCTGGCCGTCCTTGATCGCTGCTACCTGGCTATATCCAGAGCAGATCGATGGTCAACGCTTCGAACTGCAGTTGACGATACTGTCGTAATTTCAATGGACTATGGCTTGATGGGTGCCCTATCTCGCGTTGGGCGCTATTTGGGGTTCTATTGGAAATGGAGCCGACTACTGCCAGGCAGGGTCTACAGTCGTGAAAGACTTATTCCATCTGACGTCATGGAGAGGATATTTAGGGTCTATTTTCGCGACCTTCGATATAATGGATATTTTTCCTATAGCAATCATGTGCTTGAGCCTCGATGCGAGCTGACGAATGTTGCAATAAAGCTAAGTGCCACATTTATCCTTCTTCACGAGCTTTCGCATGAGCTGCTGCGAGCAGACGATTCATTGTTCCCAAGCCCCCATAATGATGAGGAATTGATCTGCGACGCCCTCGCGTCTACGATGTTGGCCACGCTATCGACATCACCTATCTTCCGAGGAGTTGAACCAGGCGTAACGGCGATAGCGGTACGACATTTCTTCCTCACCCTTCGCTTGATTGATGATGCTATATATATGGTTCGTCCGCAGACTCATCCGCACCCACTTGACCGTGAAGAAGTTGCAATGGATGCGCTGCTTAGAGCATTGGGGCCAAGTGGTGCTCACGCATGGAGTCGCGTAGTCTACCGACCACTGTCGGCATTAGCCGACTTGACAACTCTCGCACCGCCGTGGCTCGACATGGACGTCAAGCTCAGTTCGGTTTTCACCTTTGCTAATAACCATTTTGTGCTCGATGATCGCAGCCCGTCACGTGCCATGCAGGTCGACATAATGGAATACATTGATTGCGAGATTCATCGAGACCCGGATCTTATGGCCTCCGATTTAATAAGCATTATCAACAAACTTCTGAGCTCGGGCGGCAGCCTGGCCGGATGTCCAGCCGAACTGGTCGAAATGGCGCGTAACCGCAATGCGTCGGCAGAGATTGGCTGGGAATGGGTGGACCGCTTTCTGCAGCTTAACTCAGCCATTATGGACAAAATCTGGTCGCTCGTGCCAAAAGATGGTCTTACTTATTGTGGGTGTGACTTGTATAGAGAGTTCGATAATCTGGCTAGGCTTAGGTACCTTGTCTGGGCTCTGTGTCATTATCGACGAGGATGGATTAGTATGTGGAGAACTGGCTTACGCAATTGGGGGACAAACGTAAATCACGAGATTCCACGAGCGATGTGGGATCTCAGCTGGGTTATTCGAGATGAGCCGGACATGGGCAGAAGAAACTCAGGTCAGCGGCCCGACCTGCGCAGCTGGCATGGTGCGACTTGGCTGCATCGAGAGGGTGCCACCGGTGATAACCGGGAGCCTGATACTGGTCGATGACGGGCGCAGCCTCTGATCGCAGCCTGGGCATGAGCTGCAAAGTACGATAAACGTGCCCCCTATCATGATTCGCTGATATTCAATTGAGGGCAGGTGCACTTCGAAAGTATGCCGCGGGCGCGCTCAGTGCGGCTATCGGCCGTCCTAAAGGATGAGCAGCGTCTACGGGCCAAGTTTCCGAAGGTGACGAGGACGGACTCAACTGATATGGCTGCCGCAGGGATGGGTGAACAGGTACCTGACTGCGGCGTAGGCGTCAGAATCGCTGGAGGAGCGGTTAAGCGCCTTCTTGCCTTCCTGGTGGATCGCCCTGTTCATGATGTCTGAGGAAGGTCTCCGTGGCCACGGCATACATGAGTTTGGTGGCGAACTTCGGGTCCAGCGCACGCTGTTCCAAGGCGGCAGGGCGGAGTCTGGGATCTGGGGGTCGCCCGGGTGGTTGGATAGGTCGCTGACGGCGGCGTAGAGGTCGGGGTTTGAGGCATTGCTATGAAAATTCCCGTCGAAGCCGACCATCCCATTCGCTGCCTGGTCAGGTGCGCCCCGTTCCGCCATTCTCGGCGGCGATGGTTTCCTTGGGGCGCCGTAGCTCCGGACGCTTGGCATGGATCCAATTGGCTGCTTCCCTGACCGCGGTCAGGTGCGAGGTGTCCAGGTCGAACTGTTGCAAGGTGCGCCGGATCTGTGGCTCGCTGCTTTCGATCGCAGACCCGGTACGGCCAAGGGTCGGCTCGAAGAGCGCCATCAGGCGGGGTTGATGCCCGAGTAGTTTCCCACACGCGGGGATCAGGGGCGGTGGGATAACTCATGACGGGCCTCCAGCGCGAACGGCAGGACGCACACGGTCAGCGAAACCAGCGTATCCCCGTGCCCGGCTTGCTCAGAGGCATCATGTTCAGACCGGTATGGCCCCGCTGGAACCGGGGGCATGATGGTTCAGATGCAGATCCAAGAAATGTTGCAGTCGCTCGATACTCGTGTCAACGGCCAAGTGCGTGTCGCCGCGGGTGGCCAGGTAAAAGTCCCCAGGTCTTCGTAGTTGACTACTTCTTGGTGAGGCGTCCGCTGCTTCGAGTGCGGGCTTGTCGCATGCGGAAGGACTCTCCTTCGGTGACCACGACGATGCTGTGATGCAGGAGCCGGTCGAGCAGGCTGACGGCGGTGGTGTGCTCGGGCAGGAATCGTCCCCATTGGTCGAAGGGCCAATGGGAGCCGATGCCGAGCGCGCGGCGTTCGTAGGCGGCGGCGACGAAGCGGAACAGCAGCTGAGCGCCGGTGTCATCCAGCGGGGCGAAGCCGACTTCGTCGATGATGACCAGGTCAGCGCGCAGCAGGTTCTCGATCACGCGGCCGACGGAGTTGTCGGCCAGACCTCGATAGAGCGTCTCGACCAGTTCGGCGGCGGTGAAGTAGTGGACCTTGTGACCGGCCTGGACGGCGGCAACGCCGAGCGCGATGAGGCTGTGGCTCTTGCCGGTGCCAGCCGGGCCGACCGCGCAGTAATTCTCCGTCGCGCGAATCCACTCCAGCGAGGCCAGGTAGTCGAACGTCGCGCGCGGGATCGAAGAGGTTGTGACGTCGAACTCCTCGATGGTCTTGATGACCGGGAACGCGGCGGCCTTCATCCGGGCGCGGGCGTTGGAGGCATCACGAGCGGCCAACTCCGCGTCGATGAGGGTGCGCAGGAACTCCTCGGGGTTCCATCGCTGGGTGCGGGCGGTGACCAGCAGCTCCGGTGCGAGCCGGCGGATCGTCGACAGTTTCAGGCGGCGTAGCCCGCCATCGAGGTCGGCGGCCAGAGCGGGAACGGCCGGCGCGGTCATGAGGCGTCCCCGATCCGGCCGAACGTGTCCAGCTTGTCGAGGGTGTAGTCCGACAGCGGTCGAATTGGCACCTGCGGCAGCTCTAGCACCAGTGCGTCGCCGGGCGGGCGGACCTGCGCCGTTCCGGCTCCGGCGGCCAGGATGGAGCGGACGTCCTCGGCCCGCCAGCGGCGGAAGGCGACCGCCCGTTCCAACGCCGCCAGCAGCGCCTGCTCGCCATGGGCCGCGTGCATGGCGGCCAACTCGACCAGATCGGCCGCCAGCCGGGTGTTGCCTGAGGCGGCCGAGCCGGTCAGGAACGTCTCGGCGACCGGGCCGAGCGCCAGGAACGTCTTCTCTGTCTCGGTCCTGGGCCGGGCGGCGCGGCGTGGTGCGGGCCTGGGGCCGCCGTAATGCTCATCGGCCACCGACGCCTCGCCGGGCGGGACGGGAGCGTGGTCGGCGACGACCTCGCCGGTGGCCAGATCGCAGATCAGCAGCCGCCCTGCGGCCTCGACCACGGCAACGCGTGCGCCGATCAGGCGGGTCGGCACCGAGTAGCGCGCCGAACCGAAGCGCACGCACGACAGCTTGTCGACCTTGCGCGTGATCGGCGGCTTGCCGATCGCCGGGCGCAGCGACGGCAGCGCGCTGAGCAGGTCGCGTTCGGCGGCCAGCCGCTCGGCCGGGACCGCGCAGATTTCCGAGTGCACGACCGTGTTGACCTCGGCGCACCACTGGCGGGCCGCGACGTTGGCCACAGTCAGATCATCGAAGGGAGCCTGCGGCACGATGAGGTCTCGCTTGGCATAGCCGACCAGGTTCTCCACGATGCCCTTCGACTCCGGATCGGCGGCCTCACACCAGTCCGGGCGGAAGGCATATTCTCTGAACTTCAAGATCACTGAGAATCAGGCTTCTGCCGACGACAACGCGGCCGATGTCACGGTAGGTCGGCGAAGAAACGTGCGACGTCGTAGTTGGCGATCAATCGGGCGAGGCCGAGCGGGGTCTGACCGCTATTGTTCGCCTTGAGCGGGTCGGCTCCCCACCGGCGCAGCAATTCGATCAGCCGACCATCTCCCCGTGAATTGAACACTGCAGTATTCAGCGGTGTATTGCCGTAGTGGTCAGCCTGGTCAACCGACGCGTGCCGTTGCAGGAGCAGCTGGGCGACCGCGACCGAGCCTTCCTGGGCTGCGAAGTGCAATGGCGTCAGTCCCTTTTGATCTGACGCACTCGGATCTGCTCCGGCGTCCAAGAGCGCCTCGGCTGCACTGACGTCGTTGGACGCCGCCGCGTAGTGCAGCGGCGACCTGCCAGCGCGATCAAGACTCATAGCACTTTTCCTTTGTGGAGGGTGTCAACGTGAAGTTGTGACCGGTGTAGCCGCGCCGTTTATGACGCGCCGTCACCCTTAGCGGAGCCCGCTGCCGGCGACGTTACCGATTCCGGGAAGGCCAAGATCGACGGTAGTCGCGTGGGAGCGTCGATCAACTTGGGCAAGCTTGTCTTCGACACCAGCGAGGCTGACGTGGAGTCCTTCGACCTCGCCGAGCCACCCTTCCCGTTCAGCTTCGGCGATCCGCGCCAGGAGGTTGTCGCGGATCTCGGCCAAGCGGTCGCGTTGTGCGGGATCGGGCCAGAGCATCGGGCAGCGGATGCAGGCGTGTTCGTGGATGCAGGGTGTGCCGAAGGCACGACCACAGGTGCCGGTGGAGACCTTGCGGCGTTCGAAGTGGCCGAGGAACTCGGTCCATTCCTCGTCGGTGGGAACGCGGTATTCCTCGCTCGGGCGCAGAGACCGGCGCCGGGCCAGGAAGGCCAGGTGCGCCTGGATGGCCTCGTCGGGGTAGACGGCCTTGTATCCCATGGTGACGTTGATATCGCGATGACCTGCGATGACTTGGGCGATGTGAGGCGGCAGGCCGTTCAGGACGGCGTCGGTGATGTGAACCGTGCCGGGTTTGTTGGAGACCGGGTTACGTGGCTGGGGTGAGAGTAGCCGAGTTGATCTTTGTGCGGTAGAGGGTTTCGTATTCGGCGGGTGGAAGGTCTTGGCAGGCGCTGTGAAGGCGGCGGTTGTTGTACCAGTCGACCCATTCCATGGTGGCGAGTTCGACGTCGTCCAGGCCCTTCCAGGGGCCGCGGCGGTGGATCAGTTCGGTCTTGTACAGCCCGATGGTGCTCTCGGCCAGCGCGTTATCGTAGCTGTCCCCGCGCGAGCCGACCGAGCTGACTGCGCCGGCGTCGGCGAGTCGGTCGGTGTAGCGGATCGACAGATATTGGGCGGATTCAACCGGTCGTCGCAACACCTCGATTTGGGAGGCGTTCATGGGTCGGCCAGCTGGATGGATGCAGGCGTTGACGGGACGGTCACCGATGAAGTCGCCGGGCGCTCCAGCGCATCGGCGGGAGATCGAGCGGGCGTTCTGGCGAGAGATCGCGAAAGGGCTTCTTGCTGAGGAGGCGGCTGCTGCGGTCGGGGTGTCGCAGGCTGTGGGTGGTCGGTGGTTCCGGCATGGTGGTGGCATGCCACCGATGGATCTTGCCCCGCTCTCCGGCCGCTACCTGTGCTTCCAGGAGCGGGAGGAGATCGCGATCTGGAAGGCGCAGGATGTCGGGGTTCGGGAGATAGCCCGGCGGCTCGGCCGCCACCCGTCGACGATCTCCCGGGAGCTACGGCGCAACGCCGCGACCCGCGGCGGCCGGCTGGACTACCGCGCGTCTGTCGCGCAGTGGAAGGCCGACCTGGTGGCCCAGCGTCCAAAAGTGGCGAAGCTGGCCACCAACGACCGGCTGCGCCACTACGTGCAGGAACGGCTATCCGGTCAGATCCACGGGCCAGACGGGACGGTACTCGGGCCGGAGGCTGGGCCGTGGAAAGGGCGGAACAAGCCGCACCGAGGAGATCGCCGATGGGTGACCGCCTGGAGCCCGGAACAGATAGCCAACCGGCTGAAGGCCGATTTCCCTGATGATGAGTCCATGAGGATCAGCCACGAGGCGATCTACCAGGCCCTCTACGTCGAGTCCCGGGGCGCGCTCAAGCGCGAGCTTGTCGCCTGCCTGCGCACAGGCCGTGCGCTGCGGGCTCCCCGAGCCCGCTCCAAGCGCAAGGCGTGGGCGCACGTCACACCCGAGGTGATGATCAGCGAGCGGCCGGCCGAGGTTGATGACCGCGCTGTGCCAGGACATTGGGAGGGTGACCTGGTCATCGGGTTGGAGCGGTCGGCGATCGGCACGCTGGTTGAGCGCACGACCCGCTTCACGATGCTGGTCCACCTACCTCGCCAAGAGGGATACGGCATCATCCCACGGACCAAGAACGGGCCGCCGCTGGCCGGGTATGGCGCCGAGACGATGAAGAACGCCCTCGCCGCCACCATCGGTGCCCTGCCCGAGCACTTGCGCCGGTCATTGACCTGGGACCGAGGCAAGGAGCTGTCAGCACACGCTCAGTTCACGATCGAGACGGGCGTCCCGGTCTTCTTCGCCGATCCTCACAGCCCTTGGCAGCGCGCCACGAACGAGAACACGAACGGCCTACTGCGCCAGTACTTCCCGCGGGGCTGGCATCGTGTGTGTTTCTCCCTTCCGCCAGCACGATCATGCTGGCTTCAGGGTCTCCAAGAAAGTCGGAGCGGTTCAATTGGACCGGAGAGCGTCACCCTGGCATGGCAACGGCTTCATGAGGCGTTCCCCGAAGCCCAGGTTGTCGTCGAGGACATGGTCGTCGAAGGCGACACCGCCGCTGTCCGCACCAGCGTGCACGGCATTTCCGGCCAGCAGTCACCGACCATGCTGGAAATCTTCAGGGTGCACGACGGGCGCATCGCAGAACTGTGGGGCCTGTCCTCCCTGCAGCGCACCTGATGTCCAGCCGAGCGTGGAAAGAAGCCTTGAGTCGATGACAGCGGATGGGCCACAGTTTCGCCCACAATGACGATCGAGTTGGCTCGCTTCCGGGTGCGCCAGGGGACCCAGGACAGGTTGGTAACTGAACGACCAGAGATGGTAGCGGCGTTGCGGCGACAGTTCCCAGGGTGTCTGGCCGCGTATCTGACCAAGGGCGACGACGGCGAGTGGCTGGACGTGGTGCTGTGGCGCAGCCGAGCCGAGGCCCAGCACGCCGCACGGGAGGTCAACTCGGTGCCAGAAGTGCGCGACGTGGTTTCGTCACACTGCAGAGTCGGGCGGATTGCGGCATGTGGAGGTCATCTCCGCCTGGAGGGCCGATGGGTGGCCGACTGAACGTGGCACCGTGACTGGGGCGTCTGCGAGTCGTCCAGGATCCTGCCCCGCCCGTGCCGAGCCCGTAACCCTTGCGCATGCGCTTCGCCGAGCTCCGCATGAAGCTGACGTTGCCGCAGCTCTGCCTGCGCGCCGTCACCGCCGCGGTCACCCCGAACGCGCCGCCGGACGCCTTCATCCGCACCACCCCGGCCGACGCGCTCCGCCTGGCCGATCCCGAGCACACCTCGAAGGCGATCGCCCAGCTGCGCCGCCAGCTGCAGGAGACCAACCCGGCGAGCGCGTCGAGCTGATTCTGGAGTATTCGTCCTACGGTGCAACCTTCCGCACCCTGGGCGGCGTAAGGACGGGTGACTGTCACCTGAGGAAGGACCGTTCATGGCGGATCGATCGGAGTACGACGCGTTCGTCGAGGCGTCGTGGCACCGGCTGCTCCGCACCGCCTACCTGCTCACCCGCGATTGGGGAGCGGCCGAGGACTTGGTGCAGACGGCGCTGCTGAAAGCGTGGCAGGCCTGGCCGCGCCTGGGCGG
This sequence comes from Nonomuraea sp. NPDC049709, assembly GCF_040674815.1. Taxonomy (NCBI): domain Bacteria; kingdom Bacillati; phylum Actinomycetota; class Actinomycetes; order Streptosporangiales; family Streptosporangiaceae; genus Nonomuraea; species Nonomuraea sp. NPDC049709. The sequence goes on along the minus strand of NZ_JBFANM010000057.1, from coordinate 2,566 downwards.
CGAACGCGAGGCGTACGTCCGCACGATCATTGTGAACGTCCACGTCTCCTGGTGGCGGCGGCGCCGGAGATGGGCTGAGCTGACCAGCGAGTCGCCGCCCGATCAGACACAGGCGGCCGATCCCATGGGGCAGGCCGACGAGCGCGAGCTGGTTTGGCAGGCACTCGGGCGCCTGCCCGCCCGCCAGCGGGCTGTCATCGTGCTGCGGTTCTTCGAGGACCTGACCGAGGCCCAGACCGCATCGATGCTCGGTTGCAGGGTCGGGACGGTCAAAAGCCAGGCGAGCAGGGCGCTGGCCAAGCTGCGGGTGGACGAGTCATTCGTCTACGAGAGGAGGAGGTAGCACCATGCCCATCGACCAGAGAGAATTGCGCCACCTGCTGGACGAGCGCAGCCGCCCCGCACTCGATCGCCCGATCCCGTGGCACTCATTGCGGGCCAGGACGCGCGGCGCCCGATGGCGCCAGTTGTCAGCCGTCATGGTCGCTGTGACGGCTGTCACCGCGGGAACCATCGTGGGCCTGCGCGGGCTGCAGGAAGTCGATCAGCTGACCAGCGCGCAGGTGACCGAGAAGCTCCCGATCCAGTACCAGGAGCCTGACGGCACCACCTACCGCAGGCTCGCCATAGCCACGTTTGACCCGTCGAAGGAGAAATCGAAGACTTTCCCGGTGGAAGTGAGTGGGAAGCCGGTGGCCGTGCTGCCCGACTGCCCGTCTGATAAGGCAGGGCCGCAGCCCCTGATCACCGCACGGGTGCCGGGGGCAGCCAAGACGTACACACTGTCGCTGACGCCTTTCCCGAACTCGTGCGCTCAGGGCGCCGCGGCCGACATGGCGCCATTCCAGGCCGGGACGCGGCGAGCCACGTTCACCATCACAGCGATTCCCAACGCTCCAGCGGGAAAGTGGCGGTTCGGCGTGTACGAATGGACGCCGCCAGCCACGATGAAGGCCGCTTCGTCAGCGGCCGAGCCGCGCGCGAAGATCGGGAAGGATCTGAGCCTGGTCACCAAGGGCAGCGCCATCTGGCCCGGCAGCCGCGAGGTGACGCTCACCGTGCCGAACAGAGGCCGCACCCTGGCCGTCCTCGCCTATTGCGGAGACGGCCTCGCCGGGCGGCTCCCCCTGCAGGTGAGGGTGAACGGGCACTTGGTCAAGGGCATCAGTTCCTGCGCGGCCCCGCCAACCGGGCCCGAGGTAGGGTCAATGGCCATGGCCCGGCGGCCCCTCAGCGAAGAAACGCTGACGATCACGGTCCGGCTAGTGGCGCCCATGCCCGAATACCTGCAACGCCCCGGGACACTGACGGTGGCCCTTTATGACAGCGTCATGTGATTCCGCGCTCGCCGTCACCGCAGCACCGGTACTTTGTGCGGTGCCAGAACGCGGATACTGCTGCTGGGCTGGGCGTTTTCCGGGTGATCAGGCTGCTCTGTGGTACTCGTTGATCAGTCCTGTGACGGTCCTTCGGCGGTGGATCCGGGAGGTCATGTCGATCATCTGGCTGGGGTGGTGCAAGGGAGGGCGGAGGGAACAGGCCTGATGTGGGCGATGATCGGCCGGCGCGGAGGAAGAGATGCAGTAGCGGCCCAGGACGTTGAGGTGGGCATGGCCGAGCGGGGGCAGCCAGGCGGCGTCCTCATCCTTGACCGGGACGCCTTGGGCGCGTAGCCGGTCGACCGCGGCCGACAGGTACGTGGAGTCCCACAGCGTTGACGACGAGACCCAGAGCCCGCTAATTGATCTTCTTGCCCTTCAGCCAGGCGCATACGACAGGGCCGACCGGGCGGGCGCCGACATGCCGCGCCTGGAGGCCATCAACCAGGCGAAGGTTCGCTGGCGCACGTGGCCAGGCGCCTCGATCACGATACGGATGACAGCGGGGACGTGCTCGAACAGCGGATCGCCGGGTATGCACCGGCGGCCGCGGGCTCGCGGTCCGCGGCGTCCAGGCATGGCTCAACCCGCTGCCCGCCCAGCGCTGGAAATCTTGAGCAGCGGGTTACGGGGTGTGGTGGCCTCCGCGCGGATGGTCAGTCGAAGTCGTCGTCGAAGGCGGCGCCGAGAGCGGCGGCGATCAGGCCGGGCAGGTCCGGGCGCCCGTCCTCCTGGGCCCAGCGCATCACGGCGACGAGCATCGCGGCCAGGCAGGTGCTGGCCGCAACCCAGGTGCGGAACTCCGATTCGGGGTCCGGCGCGTCGCCGAGCAGGGCGTCGACGATGGCCTTCTGGGTGGCGAACTGACTGTCCAGGTGGCGGGCGCGCAGGGCCGGCGTGTCGATCATCAACCGCACTCGGGCGAGCAGCAGGTCCTCCTCGGGCGACGAGCGCGCCCCCTGCGCGTCGTCGGCAGGTCTGGCGGCGGTGCGGCTCGTTTCGATCAGGGTCCTGGTGGTTTCGACCAGGGTCCGCCCGATCCGGCGCACCACGGGCTCGTCGGCCGGCCGGGCTGCGACCCGGGCCGCGATGAGGGGGTCGTACTGGTCGTAGAGCACCAGGTCTTCCTTGGTCGGGAAGTGCCGGTAGACGGTCATCGTCGAGACCCCGGATGCCCTGGCGACGTC
>NZ_JBFANM010000056.1:0-82732 GCF_040674815.1 Nonomuraea sp. NPDC049709 | reverse complement strand
CTGCCCGACGCGCCCGGCTGGACGGCCGACGAGGCGGCGCGGACGCTGCTGCTGGCCTCGCTCCCGCCCGATCGGGCCGCCGCCGAGGCCGGCGACCTCTACCACCACGGCGACGCCGACGAGAAGCGGGCCGTGCTCAAGGCCCTGCCCATGCTGCCGGTCGGTACGCAGGCCGTCCCCCTCCTGCACGACGCCATCCGGACCAACGACGTCCGCCTGGTGGCCGCCGCCCTCGGCCCGTACGCCCGCCACCTCGACCAGGCCGCCTGGCGGCAGGCGGTGCTCAAGTGCGTGTTCATGGGCGTGCCGCTGGACGCCGTCGACCGGCTGGACGAGCGGGCCGACCCGGAGCTGGCCGGCATGCTGGCCGACTTCGCCGCCGAGCTCGCCGCGGCCGGGCGCCCCATGCCCGGCGACGCCGCCGACCTGCTCCGCCGTCTCACCAGCGAGGAGACCTGATGCGCATCTTCGACCCGCACATCCACATGACCTCACGCACCACCGACGACTACGCCCGCATGGCCGCCGCCGGCGTCCTGGCCGTGGTGGAGCCGGCCTTCTGGCTGGGGCAGCCGCGGACGAACCCGGGCTCGTTCACGGACTACTTCGACTCGCTCATCGGCTGGGAGCCCTACCGCGCCGCGCAGTTCGGCGTCGTTCACCACGCCACGATCGCGCTCAACCCCAAGGAGGCCAACGACCCGCGCTGCCGCCCCGTCCTGGACCTGCTGCCGCGCTACCTGGACAAGGACCGCGTCGTCGCGGTCGGCGAGATCGGCTACGACTCGATGACGCCGGAGGAGGACGACGCCTTCGAGCGGCAGCTCGCCCTGGCCGTCGAGCACGAGCTGCCGGCGCTCGTGCACACGCCCCACCGCGACAAGGCCCGGGGCACCCGGCGCACGCTCGACGTCGTGGCCGCCTCCGGCATCGCGCCGGAACGGGTCGCCGTCGACCACCTCAACGAGGTGACCGTCGGGCTCGTGAAGGACTCGGGCTGCTGGATGGGGTTCTCCATCTACCCCGAGACCAAGATGTCGCCGCCGCGCATGGTGGAGATCCTGCGCGCGCACGGCCCCGACCGCGTGCTGATCAACTCCGCCGCCGACTGGGGCGTCTCCGACCCGCTCCTCACCTTGGAGACCGCCAGGGCGATGCTGGCGGCCGGGTTCGGCGAGGACGACGTGGACCGGGTGCTGTGGCGCAACCCGGTGGAGTTCTACGGCCAGTCCGGCCGCCTCGACCTGACCGCCGCCGGCCCGGGCGCCCGCGACACCGAGCCCGCGTTCGCCGAGCCGACGTTCGCCGGCAGCTCGATCCGGCGCGGCGGCGAGTGATGCGGCTGCGGCACCCGTCGGGGACACCGCTGCACCTGAGCTACTGCACCAACGTGCACCCGGCCGAGGACCTCGACGGCATCATCGCCCAGTTCGACACGTACGCGGTCCCGGTCCGGGCCCTGCTCGGCACCGACGTCCTGGGGCTGGGGCTCTGGCTGGCCGCGCCCGTCGCCGCCGAGCTGGCCGCCGACCCCGCCGCGACCGGCAGGCTCGGCCGCGAGCTGGCCGCGCGGGGCCTGGAGGTCGTCACGCTCAACGGCTTCCCGTACCGCGCCTTCCACGACCCGGTGGTCAAGCAGGCCGTCTACCACCCCGACTGGACCACGCCGGCCCGGCTGGCGTACACGCTCGACCTGGCCCGCGTCCTGGCCGGCCTGTTGCCGGACGACGCGGCCCGCGGCTCGGTCTCCACCCTGCCGCTCGGCTGGCGCGAGCCGTGGGACGCCGCGATGGCGGACCTGGCCGCCCGCCGCCTGGACGAGCTCGCCACCGGCCTGGCCGCCGTCGAGTCCGCCACCGGCCGGGTCGTACGCGTGGCGTTCGAGCCCGAACCCGGCTGCGTCGTGGAGAGCACCGAGCAGGCCGTCGCCCACCTGGCCGGCGCCGACACCGACCGGCTCGGCATCTGCCTGGACCTGGCGCACCTGGCCTGCGCGTGGGAGCGCCCGGCCGACGCGCTGGGCGCGCTGCGCGCGGCCGGCCTGCCCGTCGTGAAGGTCCAGCTCTCGGCTGCCCTGGAGACCACCCATCCGCCCGCGCTGGCCGAGTACGTGGAGCCGCGCTTCCTGCACCAGACCCGCACTCCCGCCGGGCACCGGGCCGACGACCTCGACGAGGCGCTCGACCGCCGGCTGCCCGGCCCGTGGCGGGTCCACTACCACGTGCCGCTGCACGCCGACCCGGCCCCGCCCCTGGCCACCACCGTCCCGGTGCTGCGCGAGGCGCTCGCGGAGCTGGCCGGCGGGCCCGAGCCGCTGTGCGACCACTACGACGTGGAGACCTACACCTGGGGCGTGCTGCCGCCGGCGCTGCGGCCCACGACCTCCGCCGAACTGGCCGCCGGCATCGCCGGCGAGCTGGACTTCGCCCGTACCGAGCTGTGCGACCTGGGAGTGAAGGCATGACCTCGCTGTTGGTCCTGGACGTGGTCGGACTGACCCCGCGGCTGCTGGCCCACATGCCGCGCCTGCGCGCCGTCGCCGGGAGCGGTTTCCAGGCCGAGCTGGGCACCGTCCTGCCGGCCGTCACCTGCTCGGCGCAGTCCACGTTCCTCACCGGCCTGCCGCCGTCCGGCCACGGCGTCGTCGGCAACGGCTGGTACTTCCGCGACCTCGGCGAGGTCCTGCTGTGGCGCCAGCACAACGCGCTGGTCGGCGGCGAGAAGCTGTGGCACGCCGCCCGCCGCGAGCGGCCCGGCTTCACCGTGGCCAACGTGTGCTGGTGGTACGCCATGGGCGCCGACGTCGACTGGACCGTCACGCCCCGGCCGATCTACCGCGCCGACGGCCGCAAGGAGCCCGACTGCTACACCGACCCGCCCGAGCTGCACGAAGAGCTGACCGCGAAGCTGGGCACGTTCCCCCTGTTCAGCTACTGGGGGCCGGGGGCCGGGATCGCGTCGTCGGCCTGGATCGCCCGGGCCACCGAGCACGTCATGGCCACCCGCGACCCCGACCTCACCCTGGCCTACCTCCCGCACCTCGACTACGACCTGCAGCGCTACGGCCCCTCCGACCCCCGGGCCGCCGCGGCCGCCGCCGAACTCGACGCCGTCCTGGCGCCCCTGCTGGACGCGGCAGGGGACCGGACCGTGGTGGTCCTGTCCGAGTACGGCATCACCGACGTCTCCCGCCCCGTGGACGTCAACCGGGCCCTGCGCGCGGAGGGCCTGCTGCGGGTGCACACGCAGGACGGCATGGAGTATCTGGACCCGTGGACCTCCCGGGCGTTCGCCGTCGCCGACCACCAGGTGGCGCACGTCTACGTCCGCGACCCGGCCGACGTGCCCGCCGTGGCGAAGCTGTGCGAGTCGGTGCCCGGCGTGGCCACGGTGCTCGACCGGGAGGGGCAGGCGGCGCACGGGCTGGACCATCCCCGCTCCGGCGAGCTGGTCCTGCTGGCCGACCCCGACGCCTGGTTCACCTACTACTACTGGCTCGACGAGGCGCGGGCCCCCGACTTCGCCCGCCTGGTCGAGATCCACCGCAAACCGGGCTACGACCCGGCCGAGCTGTTCTTCGACCCCGCCGGCCCCGCCGCCGCCAAGCGCCGGGCCGGGCTGGCGCTGCTGCGCAAGAAGCTCGGCCTGCGTTACCTCATGAACGTCGTCGGCCTCGACCCCGGGGCGCGGGCGGTCCGCGGCTCCCACGGGCTGCTGCCCGCCGACCCCGCCGACGCGCCCGTCCTGCTCTGCTCCGACGCGTCCGCGGCCAGGGAACGGTACGCGGCCGTGGAGGTCAAGGACCTGCTCCTGAGCCTCGCCCGAACGCCGGTCAGGGGGTGACGCGGTAGCCCGTGCCGGGCCCCGGTGATCAGGCCGGGATGCCGTTCGGCGGCCCGGCACGGCGCGGAGGAGCCGCCCGGGACGAGACCGGCAGCTTGACGATCATGGTGAGACCTCCTCCTGGTGTCTCCTCGGGTTCGAGGGTGCCGCCCATGGCCTCGGTCAGTCCGCGTGCCAGCGCCAGCCCCAGGCCCACGCCGGTGCCGTTGTCGCGGTCGCCGAGCCGCTGGAACGGCAGGAAGACCCGGTCGTGCGCCTCGCGCGGGATGCCGGGCCCGCGGTCGATGACGCGGATCTCCACGTCGTCGCCGTGCGTGCTCGCGGTGACGAGCACGTTCCGGCCGGGCGGGCTGTGGCGCACGGCGTTGCTCATCAGGTTGACCAGCACCCGCTCCAGCAGCGCCGGGTCGGCGACGACGTCGGGCAGCTCGATGTCGACGTCGCCCTCGACGCGCTCGCGCAGCGAGCCGAGGTCGTCGATCGCGCGGGGCACGACGTCCTCCAGGGCGACCGGCTGGAGCGACAGGCCCAGCACCCCGGCCTGCAGGCGGCTCATGTCCAGCAGGTTCTCCACCAGCCGGTCCAGCCGGACGAGCGACTCGCCGGCGGTGGCCAGCAGCTCCTCCCGGTCGCGCGCCGACCAGGCGACGTCGTGGCTGCGCAGGCTCTCCACGGCGGCCTTGGCGGCCGACAGCGGCGTACGCAGGTCGTGGCTGACGGCGGCCAGCAGCGCGGTGCGCATCCGGTCGGCCTCGGCCAGCGGCCTGGCCTGCTCGGCCTCCTCCTGCAGCCGCTCCTGGCGCAGCGCGACGGCGGCCTCGGCGGCGAACGCCTCCAGCACCCGCCGGTCGCTGGCGTTCAGCAGGCCGCCCCGCGCGGCGAGCACGAGCCGCTCGTCGATCCGCACGTCGGTGTCGGCCACGCCGGGGCTGGTGCACGGGGTCGTGCCGGTGGTCGCGACGATGCGCCAGGCCTCGGGCTGGGACCGGTCGTCCGGGGTGGGTTCGCCGGTGCGTTCGAGCAGCGTGACCGAGTCGAGGGAGAACGTCTCGCGCAGGCGGCCGAGCAGCGAGGACAGCGCGGCCTCGCCGCGCAGCACGTGCCCGGCCAGCGTGGACAGCGCCTCGGCGTCCGCGCGGGCCCGGGCCGCCTCCCGGGTACGCCGGGCCGCCAGGTCGACGATCGTGCTGACCGCGGCGGCCACCAGCACGAACACGACGAGCGCGAGGAAGTTCTCCGGATCGGCGATGGTCCAGGTGGCGAGCGGCGGCGTGAAGAACCAGTTGAGCAGGAGCGACCCGCCGACCGCCGCCGTGACCGCCGGCCAGGTCCCGCCGATCAGCGCGACCCCGACGACCAGGCACAGGAACAGCAGGATCTCGCTGGGCAGCGAGATCACGTCGCGGAAGGGCAGGAGGGCGGCCGTCAGCAGCGGCAGGCCGGCCGTCGCGACCGCCCAGCCGGCCAGCCGGCGCTTGCTCGTCAGCGCAGCCCGGGAGCGGTCGTGATGTCGGCGCCCCTTCTTGGCCTCCTCGTGCGTGATCATGTGGACGTCGATCGACCCGGACAGGGCCGTGGTCTCCACGCCGACGCCGCGCGAGAAGATCTGCGCGAACCGGCCCCTGCGTGAGGCTCCCAGGACGAGCTGGGTGGCGTTGACGCCGCGGGCGAAGTCGAGCAGCGCGCGGGGGATGTCGTCGCCGACGACCTGGTGGTAGGTGGCGCCCATGCTTTCGACCAGGGTGCGCTGGCGGGCCAGGTTGGCGGGATCGCCACCGGCCAGCCCGTCGGCGCTGGTGACGTGGACGGCCAGCAGGTCGGCGCCCTTGGTGCGGGCGGCGATGCGGGCGGCCCGGCGGACCAGGGTGTCACCCTCCGGGCCGCCGGTGAGAGCGACGACCACGCGTTCGCGGGTCTCCCAGGTGACGGCGATGCCGTGGTCGGCGCGGTAGCGGTCGAGCTGGTCGTCGACCTTGCCGGCGACCCAGAGCAGGGCCAGCTCGCGCAGCGCGGTGAGGTTGCCGACGCGGAAGTAGTTCGACATGGCCGCGCTGACCTTCTCCGGCGCGTAGACGTTGCCGTGCGCCATGCGGCGGCGCAGCGCCTCCGGGGACATGTCGACCAGCTCGACCTGGTGGGCCCGGCGGACCACCTCGTCCGGGACGGTCTCGCGCTGCGGGATGCCGGTGATCTGCTGCACGACGTCGTTGACGGACTCCAGGTGCTGGATGTTCACCGTGGAGATCACGTCGATGCCGGCGTCGAGGATCTCGTCGATGTCCTGCCAGCGCTTGACGTTCTTCGAGCCGGGCACATTGGTGTGGGCCAGCTCGTCGATCAGCGCCGCCGTGGGTGCGCGCTCGATGACCGCATCCACGTCGAGCTCGGTGAAGGTGGCGCCGCGGTAGACGAGGGTCTTGCGCGGGATGGTCTCCATCCCCTCCAGGAGGGCGGCGGTGCGGGGGCGGCCGTGGGTCTCGACGAAGCCCACGACCACGTCCCGGCCGCGCTCGCGGGCGCGGCGGCCCTCGCCGAGCATCGCGTACGTCTTGCCCACCCCGGGGGCCGCCCCGAGGTAGACCCGCAGGCGGCCCCTCCTCACGACCGGTCCAGCGCCAGGTTGAGCTCGAGCACGTTGACGGCGGGCTCGCCCATGAAGCCGAGGGCGCGGCCGGTGGTGTGCTCGTCGATCAGCGCTCGCACCTGCTCGACCGGCATCCCGCGCTCCTTGGCGACGCGGGGCGCCTGGAGGCCGGCGTAGGCGACGGAGATGTCCGGGTCGAGGCCGGAGCCGCTGGCGGTGACCGCGTCGGCGGGCACCGTGGGCGTCGCGGAGTTGCCGCGGACCGGGACGGTGCGGCCGGCCGCGTAGTCCTCACCCGGCTTCGCGCACTCCACCGTCAGGCCCTGGTAGGTGGGGAGGAACGGGGTGGCGGGGCAGGCCTGGTTGACGCTGACGGCGCGGTCGGGGAAGACCTTCAGCACCGCGCCGACCCCGTCGGGGGTGCAGTACGGGCGGGCGCCGCTGACGCCCTCCAACTCGCCGACCGCCCGGGAGCGGGCGCACACATGGGTGAGCAGCGACTGCTTGCCCGCGTCCGCGCCGTGGGGCAGCACGTCGATGACGTCTTCGGGGCCGAGGTTGCTGGCGCTGGTGGAGGTGGGGTCGTAGCCGTCGCCGGCGGCCGACGGGCGGGACTGGAAGTACTTGCGGACCGGATTGCCGTCGGCGTCGGTGAAGGACTGGCCGATCAGCGAGCTGCCGACGGCCTTGCCGTCCTTCTCGATGACCGAGCCGTTGGCGTTGCCGCTGAACAGCGCCTGGGCCACGCCGGTGACGGCCAGGGGGTAGACGATGCCGGTGACCGCCGTGAGCACGAGCAGCGCGCGCAGGGCGGCCACGTGCTGGCGGATCCAGCTGGGCATGCGGTTCATTTATGACATCCCCGGAAGGAACTGGATGATGAGATCGATGATTTTGATGCCGATGAACGGCGCCACGATCCCGCCCAGGCCGTAGACGTACAGGTTGCGGGACAGCAGCTTGGCGGCGCTGGAGGGCCGGTATCTGACTCCTCTGAGCGCGAGCGGGATCAGCGCGATGATGACCAGGGCGTTGAAGACGACCGCGGCCAGGATCGCCGACTGCGGGCTGGACAGGCGCATGATGTTGAGGGCGTCCAGGCCCGGGTAGACGGCCGCGAACATGGCCGGGATGATCGCGAAGTATTTGGCGATGTCGTTGGCGATGGAGAACGTGGTCAGCGCGCCCCGGGTGATGAGCAGCTGCTTGCCGATCTCGACGATCTCGATGAGCTTGGTCGGGTTGGAGTCGAGGTCGACCATGTTCCCGGCCTCCTTGGCGGCGGAGGTGCCGGTGTTCATGGCCACGCCGACGTCGGACTGGGCCAGGGCGGGGGCGTCGTTGGTGCCGTCGCCGGTCATCGCGACCAGCCGGCCGCCCTCCTGCTCCTTCCTGATCAGCGCCAGCTTGTCCTCGGGGGTGGCCTCGGCCAGGAAGTCGTCCACCCCGGCCTCGTCCGCGATGGCCTTGGCGGTCAGCGGGTTGTCGCCGGTGATCATGACGGTGCGGATGCCCATCCGGCGCATCTCGTCGAAGCGCTCCCGCATGCCCGCCTTGACCACGTCCTTGAGGTGGATCACGCCGAGCACCCGGCCCTTCTCCGCGACGACCAGCGGGGTGCCGCCGGAGGCCGAGACGCCGTCCACGATGTGGCCGATCCCCTCGGTGGGGTGGCCGCCGGCGTCGCGGACCCACTTCATCACCGCCGTGGCGGCGCCTTTGCGCACCTCGCGGCCGGCCAGGTTCACCCCGGACATGCGGGTCTGGGCCGTGAAGGGCACCCACTCGGCGCCGTGGATCTCCCGCTCGCGCAGCTCGTAGCGCTGCTTGGCGAACACCACGATCGAGCGGCCCTCGGGCGTCTCGTCCGCCAGGCTCGACAGCTGGGCGGCCTCGGCGAGCTCCTGTTCGGTGACGCCGTCCACCGGGACGAACTCGGCCGCCTGCCGGTTGCCCAGGGTGATCGTGCCGGTCTTGTCCAGCAGCAGCGTGGACACGTCCCCGGCCGCCTCGACCGCCCGCCCGGACATGGCCAGCACGTTGCGCTGGACCAGGCGGTCCATGCCGGCGATGCCGATCGCCGACAGCAGCGCCCCGATCGTGGTCGGGATCAGGCACACGATCAGCGAGACCAGCACGATCCCGGTCACGCCGTCGGCGGTCAGCGCGAGCGAGTCGGGCACCCCGGGGTTGATCGACTTGGCGTAGATGGCCAGCGGCTGCATCGTGGCGGTGGCCACCAGGAAGATGACGGTCAGCGCGGCCAGCAGGATGTTGAGCGCGATCTCGTTCGGCGTCCGCTGCCGGTTCGCCCCCTCGACCAGGGCGATCATCCGGTCCACGAAGCTCTCGCCGGGTTTCTGGGTGATCCGCACGATGATGCGGTCGGACAACACCTTCGTGCCGCCGGTCACCGCGCTGCGGTCGCCGCCGGACTCGCGGATCACGGGCGCGGACTCGCCGGTGATGGCCGACTCGTCCACCGACGCAATGCCCTCGACCACGTCGCCGTCACCCGGGATGGTCTCCCCGGCCTCGACGACCACGAAGTCGCCCTGCCGCAGCTCGGGCGCGCCGACCGTGTCCCACTCCGGCGACGTGCGGCTCTTCAGCCGGCGCGCGGTGGTGTCCCGCTTGGCGGCGCGCAGCGTGGCGGCCTGGGCCTTGCCCCGGCCCTCGGCCACCGCCTCGGCCAGGTTGGCGAAGACGACGGTCAGCCACAGCCACACCACGATGGCCCAGGCGAAGAACGACGGATCGAAGACGGCCAGCACGGTGGTGAACACCGCGCCGATCTCCACGATGAACATCACCGGGTTGCGCCACAGGCTCAGGGGATTGAGCTTCTTCAGCGCGTCCGGCAGCGAGGCGATCATCTGTTTCGGGTCGAGCAGGCCGCCGCCGACCCGGCTCTTCTCCTTCGGGGTCGTTGACATGGTCAGAGAAGTCCTTCTGCGAGGGGTCCGAGCGCGAGTGCCGGGAGGAAGGTGAGGGCGACCAGGATGATCGTCACGCCGACCACCATGCCGACGAACTGCGGCCGGTGGGTGGGCAGCGTGCCGGCCGAGGCGGGCACCGGCGCCTGCCGGGCCAGCGAGCCGGCCAGCGCCAGCGCCAGCACGATCGGCAGGAACCGGCCGAAGGCCATGCACAGGCCGAGCGTGGTGTTGTGGAAGGTGGTGTTCACGCTGACGCCGGCGAAGGCGGAGCCGTTGTTGTTGGAGGCGCTGGTGTAGGCGTACAGGATCTCCGACAGGCCGTGCGGGCCGGAGTTCAGCATGGCCGAGCGGCCCACGTCGGTGCCCATGGCCAGCGCCGTGCCGATGAGCACCAGCACCGGGGTGACCAGGAAGTACAGCGAGGCGAGCTTGATCTCGCGGGCGCCGATCTTCTTGCCCAGGTATTCCGGGGTGCGGCCGACCATCAGGCCCGCCACGAAGACGGTGATGACGGCCAGGATCAGCATGCCGTACAGGCCCGCGCCGACGCCGCCCGGCGCCACCTCGCCGAGCAGCATGTTGAAGATCAGCATGCCGCCGCCGAGCGCGGTGTAGGAGTCGTGGAAGGAGTCGACCGAGCCGGTGGAGGTCAGCGTGGTGGCGGAGGCGAACATGCCGGAGTTCGAGACGCCGAAGCGCGACTCGCGGCCCTCCATCGCCTGCCCGATCGCCTGCGGCACGGTGCCGCCCGCGCTCAGCTCCGCCCACTGGGTGACGCCGATGCTGATGATCGCGATGATCGCCATCACGCTGATGATCGCGTAGCCCTGGCGGTTGTCGCCGACCATGCGGCCGAACGTGCGCGGCAGGGCGGCGGCGATCACCACCAGCAGGAAGATCTGCACCCAGTTCGTCCACGACGTGGGGTTCTCGAACGGGTGGGCGGAGTTGACGTTGAAGATGCCGCCGCCGTTGGTGCCCAGGTCCTTGATCGCCTCCTGCGAGGCGGCCGCGGCGGGGGTGAACGTCTGCTCGCCGCCGGTCAGCGTCGTCCACGTGCTGTGGCCGGCGAAGGTCTGGATCACCCCGCCGGCGACCAGCACGATCGCCGCGACGAACGCGATGGGCAGCAGGATGCGGAGCGTCCCGCGTACGAGGTCCACCCAGAAGTTGCCGAGCGTGTCGGCCTTCTTGCGGGCGAAGCCGCGCACCAGGGCGATGGCCACCGCCATGCCGACCGCCGCGGAGACGAAGTTCTGCACCGCCAGGCCGGCCGTCTGGACGACGTGGCCCATGGTGGCCTCGCCCGAGTACGCCTGCCAGTTGGTGTTGGTGACGAAGCTGACCGCGGTGTTCCAGGCCAGCGCCGGCTCGACCGGCTCCATCCCCAGCGACAGGAACAGGTGGTTCTGCAGGCGCTGCAGCCCGTACAGGAACAGGACGGACAGCACCGAGAACGCCAGCACGCTGCGCGCGTAGACGCCCCACCGCTGCTCGCTGTCGGGCTGGACGCCCAGCAGCCGGTAGACGCCCCGCTCGACGGCGGAATGCCTGGTGCCGGTGTAGACCCGGTACATGTGGTCGCCCAGCGGCCTGTAACAGACGGCCAGGGCGAGCAGCAGGGATGCGATGAACAGGATCCCGGCCATGGTCGATGACATCAGAACCGCTCCGGGAACAGCAGGGCCACGACCATGAAGATCACAAGACCGGCGGCCACGACCAACCCGATGGCGTTGACGGCGTTCACAGCCGTTCCACCGCCTTGACGACGTACCCGAGGACCACGAAGACCGCGATCGTCAGGGCGACGAAGATGACGTCGGCCATCCCCACTCCTCAACTCCGTGACAGGTGTTCCAGTCGCCCTTCGCGAGCGGCTGTAGACCCAGCAAATCCGGGTTTTTGGGTGGTTTTGGCTTTCTTGACGGGTTCCATACGGGCGCGGCCGGATTCTTGATGCGGTCCCTACGCGCCCGCCCGTTGGACGGGGGCCGGGTCAGTCCCCGCGCAGCCGCCGCCGGGCACCGCCGAACCAGGCCGGCACCTCGCGCTCGTCGTCGAACCCGCGGGCGACCACGATGTCGGTGGAGGAGTGCAGCAGGATCGACAGCACGATGGTGACCGCGACGAGCTGGAAGACCTGCTGCGCGGTGGCGATGCCGGAGGCCAGGACGATCAGCCCGTACACGACGGACGCGAAGCCCTTGGGCCCGAACCAGGCCACGGCCGCCTGCTCGCGTACCGACAGGCCGGAGCGCAGGAAGGACAGCCAGATCGCGATCGGGCGGGCCAGCACCAGCGCCAGGACCGCGAACAGCCAGCCCCGCCAGCCGACCGCGCCGAGCAGGGCGGGGGTGATGAGGGCGCCGAACAGCAGCAGCGCGGCCAGCTTGAACAGCTCCGCGATGAGCTCGCCGAAGTGCTCGAACGACTCCCGCTGCCGCTCCCCGAACGTGGCCACCGTGATGCCCGCGGCGAACGCGGCCAGGAACAGGTTGCCGTGCGTGGCCTTGCCCAGCGCCAGCACCAGCAGGCCGATGGCCAGGGCGTTGAGCGGCTCGTACGGGGTGGAGGCGGCGAACCAGCGGGTCTGCTCCAGCTTGATCGCCAGCCACGGCACGGCGACGCCGATCAGCACGCCCATCCCGAGCTCCAGACCGAGCTCGCCCAGGTGCAGGTCGTCGGAGCCGGCCGCGACGGCCAGGAACACCATCACGAAGGGCAGCGCCAGCCCGTCGTTGACGCCGGACTCGACGTTCAGCAGCTGCCGCAGCCGCGGCGGCACCTTCTCGTTGCCCACCAGCGCGGCGGCGAAGACCGGGTCGGTGGGCGCCAGGATCGCGCCGATCAGCAGCGACTCGACCCAGCCGAGCCCGACCAGGTAGTGCGCGCCGACCGCGGTGACGACCAGGGTGAGCGGCAGCCCCCAGCCCAGGGCGCGGCCCGGCAGCCGCCAGGCGGTGCGCAGGTCCTTCCAGCCGACCCGCATGCCGTCGGTGAACAGCACCGTGAACAGGGCCAGCTCGGCCAGCGTGCCCACCAGCTCGTCGCCCGGCCGGACGGACACCACACCGAGCACGCCGTCGCCCAGCACGAACCCCGCCACCAGGAACAGCGCCGCCGTGGACAGGATCGTGCGATGCGCCAGGCTGGACACGAGCACGGCGAGCAGCAGCACTCCGGCGAACGCCGTGAGCAAGGTGACCATCGGGGAAGCCTCCGGAGGAACGTCGACAGGACCCTTGCCGACCAGGCTTCCCGGCACACCGGCCCTTACCGTAACAGCTCGGCCGGAGCGGTGTTCTCTACGCGGCCTTGACGTGTGCCGCGGCCGGTCGAGGGTCCGCCGGGCGCTGCGGCCGGCTCAGGTCACGGCGGGGCGGGCGCTGCCGATGACGTGGGAGATGTGCCAGCGGGCGAAGCGGTCGAGCCGGTCGATGACGAATCCGGCCCGCTCGATGGCGGCGACCACGTCACGTGCCGGGTGACAGCCGCCGCACACGCGGGCCCACACCGGGGTGACCATCGCCTCGGCCAGCGCCATGGCCGGATTGACGGAGCGCTGGTGCTCGTGGAAGCGCAGCTCGCCGCCCGGCCGCAGCACGCGGTGAATCTCGCCGAGCGCCGTGTCCAGGTGCGGGGCGCAGCACAGGGCGAGCGAGCAGACCACCGCGTCGCACGTGCCGGGTTCCACGGGGAGCTGGGAAGCGTTCCCGCCGAGGATCCGCACCCGCATCGGGACGTCGTCGAGGACGAGGCGGGCCGCCGCGCGCAGGAAGGGGTCGGACTCGACCAGGACGACCTCCTCGCAGGCGGCGGGATAGCAGGTCAGCTTGACGCCGTCACCCGCGCCGACCTCCAGCACCCGGCCGGACAGGCCCTCCATCAGCCGCCGCCGCTGAGGGGTCATCGTCGCGCCCCAGCGCACCGGGCGGGGGTGGTGGAACTGCTCCATCCCCGAGCCGACGCCTTCCCCGGCATCGGGGGGCACGCTGGGCTGCGGAACATGAACGACCATGGCTCCTCCTGAGGGCGACGGCTCCCAGCCTGCGGCACCCGCTCATCCGGATGGAGCCATCTCTACACGATTCCTACGGTCCGCGCGCCAATAGTCACGCTTCCTTGACGGGCCGCGTTCCGATGCCGAATCCGTGATCTTTCGATCCGATACTGGTGCGACACGGAAGAGCGCGGGAGGACCAGATGGAGACCAAGGGCCCCACGGCGGAGATCATGATCGCCGAAGCCCGCAAGGCGTTATGGGTGATGGTCGGGTTCCTGGCCGTCATCTGGATCCTCCAGGTCGTCAACTGGGCAACGGGCTACGCTCTGAGCTACGAGTTCGGGCGGCAGGCGTGGAACCTCGAGAGCCTGCCCGACATCGTCACCTCCCCGTTCCTGCACTGGAGCTGGGCGCACATCGAGGCCAACTCGGGGCCGCTGTTCATCTTCGGGTTCCTGTCCGCCTACCGGGGCGTCGCCAAGTTCTTCGGCGTGACGGGATTCATCATCCTGGTGAGCGGCGTGGGCGCCTGGTTCACCGGCGACCCGATGAGCACGAACGCCGGTGCGAGCGGCGTCCTCTTCGGCTATTTCGGCTACGTGCTGGTGCGCGGCGCGTTCGACCGGCATCTGATCGACATCGTGGTGGGCGTCGTCATGGCCCTGTGCTTCGCCTACCAGTTCGCGGGGCTGCTGCCCCAGGAAGGCATCGGCTGGCAGAGCCACCTGTTCGGCTTCCTGGGCGGCCTGGTGGGCGGCTGGCTGTTCCGCGACCGCAAGCGCCCCGCACCGGCCGCCCCGCAGCAGAGCCCGAGGTCCGCGCTGCTCAAGGAACTGGACGACCTCGGTCTCTGACCGGCAAATGCCCCCATCTGTTACCGTTGGGGCATGCATTATTACTTCCTCTGAGAAACGACGGTCTCAGCCGCCTGTTCGGCCCCATCAGCGGGCGCGGCTGAGCCTCTTCGCCGTCGTGTCTCGTCTTTCACGGATTCCCGCCCGCATCACGTCCGCTCTGCCGGCATGCGCGGGATCCGGTTCTCGGAGGAAGCATGTCCACCGCCATCTCCCTACCGGCCCGTGCCCGGGCCCATCTCAACGCCACCGATCTGCGCCTGGCCCGTGGCGGCCGCCTCGTCCTGGCCGGCGTCGACCTGACCGTCTCTCCCGGTGACCGGCTGGGGGTGGTCGGCGAGAACGGGCGCGGCAAGACCACCCTGCTGCGGGTGCTCGCCGGGACGCTCGCGCCCGACTCCGGCACGGTCCACCGGGCCGGTACGCTCGGCGTCGCCGACCAGGAGCTGCCCGCCGGCGAGGGCCGTACCGTCGGCGACCTGATCGACCTCGAACTGGCCCAGGTGCGCGCCGCGCTGCGCGCGTTCGAGTCGGCCACCCTCGCGCTCGCCGACGGACGCCCCGGCGCCGAGCAGGACTACGCCGACGCGCTCGAAGCCGCCGAAGCTCTCGGCGCCTGGGACGCCGACCGCCGCGTGGACGTCTCGCTGGCCGCGCTGGACGCCGTCCACGACCGGGACCGCCCGCTGGCCGGCCTGTCGGTCGGGCAGCGCCACCGGATCCGGCTGGCCGGCCTGCTCGGCGCGGGTCACGACCTGCTGCTGCTGGACGAGCCGACCAACCACCTCGACGCGGCCGGGCTCGACCACCTGACCGCGCGGCTGCGCGAGCACCCGGGCGGCGTGGTGCTCGTCAGCCACGACCGCGCGCTGCTGGCCGACGTGGCCACCTCGATCCTCGACCTCGACCCGACCCGCGACGGGCGTCCCCGTACCTACGGCGGCGGGTACGCCGGCTACCGGGAGGGCAGCCGCGCCGAGCGGGAGCGCTGGGAGAGCGAGTACCGCGACCAGCAGGACGAGCGCCGGCGGCTCGCACAGGACCTGTCCGCGGCCCAGAACCGGCTGTCCACGGGATGGCGGCCGGAGAAGGGGACCGGCAAGCACACCCGCGCGACCCGGGCCCCCGCCCTGGTGCGCGCGGTGCACCGGCGGCAGGAACTGCTCGAGGAGCACGTCCTGGACGTCCCCGAGCCGCCGCTGCGCTTCCGGCCACCGCGGCTCGGGGCGCCGGCCGGGGCCACGCTGCTCCGGGCCGACGGGGTGACGGTGCGCGGCAGGCTGGCCGCACCGCGATCGGTGCTCCTGCGCGCCGCCGACCGCCTGGTCGTGGCCGGGCCGAACGGCTGCGGCAAGTCCACCCTGCTCTCGGTGCTCGCGGGCACGCTGGCCCCCGACGCGGGCGACGTGCAGCGCAAGCGGGGCGTGCGGGTCGGGCTGCTCACCCAGGAGCCGCCGCCGCCGGTACGGCGGCGCGCCTTCGAGGTGTACGACGCCGCCGTCGCGCGGGCGGGCGGGGACGACCGGGTCGGCCTGTCCCAGCTCGGCCTGCTGCCATCGGGGGCGATGCACCAGCCGGTCACCGAGCTGTCGCTCGGCCAGCGGCGGCGGCTCGACCTGGCCGTGCTGCTGGCCGCGCGACCGCACGTGCTGCTGCTGGACGAGCCCACCAACCACCTGTCGATGAGCCTGGTCGAGGAGCTCACCGAGGCGCTGGCCGAGACCGGCGCCGCCGTCGTGCTGGCCACCCACGACCGCCGGCTGCTCCGCGACGCCGCCGGCTGGCCCCGCCTGGGGCTCTGACCGCGCGCTCTTGCCCGGGACGGCCCCGTGACGGTCACGGGGCCGTCCCGGGCAAGGCGCGACCGTTTCGTGAGCCTCGGGTTCCACTGCGCGGAGGCCCTCACACGTACGACGAATCGACAACGTATGTATGCCTAAGCGTCATCCATATACTCCTGATGTGACTGAAGGTGAACGGTCTGAGGCAGGGGACGTCGATCTTCCGCGCTTCCAGGTGGGCGCGCCTCCGCAACACCTGATCACGACGCTGCTGGGCGACTACTGGATCAGCCGGCCGGAGCAGTTGCCGTCGGCGGCGCTGGTGCGGTTGACGGAGGAGTTCGGCGTGTCGCCCGTGGCGGCGAGGGCCGCGCTCTCTCGCCTGGCCCGGCGGGATCTGCTGGAGTCGTCGAAGGTGGGGCGGCGTACCTACTACCGGCTGACCGACCGGGCCGCGGCGGTGCTGTCGGAGGGGCGGCAGCGGATCATGTCGTTCGGGCTGGAGCACGGCGCGTGGGACGGGACCTGGGTGGTGGCGGCGTTCTCGATCTCCGAGGAGCAGCGCGATCTGCGGCACGCGCTGCGTGCGCGGCTGCGCTGGCTGGGTTTCGCCCCGCTGTACGACGGGCTGTGGGTCTCGCCGACGGCGGACGCCGACGGTGCGGCGGCGGTGCTCGTCGAGCTGGAGGTGCCGACCTCGACGATCTTCCGTGCCCGGGCCCTGGACCTGGCGGGCACCCGAGCCCCGCAGGAGGCGTGGGACTTCGACCAGCTGCGGCGCACCTACGAGGGGTTCACGGCCCAGTACTCCCCGCTGCTGAGCCGGGTCCGCGAGGGCGCGGTCGGCGCCTCCGAGGCGCTGGTGGCACGTACCGGGATCATGGACACCTGGCGCACCTTCCCCAACCACGATCCCGACCTGCCGGCCGAGCTGCTGCCCGCCGGCTGGCCCCGGGCGGCGGCCAGGGACGTCTTCGTGGAGATCTACGACACCCTCGGCCCGCTCGCCGAGTTCCGGGTCAGGCAGATCGTCGCCGAGTTCGAGCCCGGCCTGGCCGAGCTGGTCGCCCACCACCGCACCAGCTCGATCCTCGCCCCCAGCTGACCACGCTGAGAGCGGGACATCAGCCTGGACGATCGCAATGTCCATGGCAGTACTCCGGTGACCCGGCCCGGGGGGACCCGCGGTTGACGGCCGCGGAGGGTCCGGGGTCCCCGTCAGGAGACGGACAGGTAGAAGGCGACGTCCCGCGTATGGCCGTCCGGGTTGATGCTCCGCACGGCGATGGTGACGCCGCGCTCCGGCTTGCCGCACTCCTTGGCGTTGATGATCGACAGCCAGCGCGGGGCGGGATACACCCCGACCGGAGTGGCGTGGATCGCCTCCGGGCCGCGCAACATGACGTTCTCGTTGAGGTTCACGCAGTAGATGCCCGTGCGCAGCCGGGAGGTGGAGATCACGTTGAGGGCGGCCCCCACCGTCCGGCCGTCCGAGGCGACCCGGACCGAGGCCTGCGCGTACGGCGTGTCGGCCTGCGCCACGGCGGCCGGTGCGAGGACGGCGGCGGCGGTGAGCGCCCCCGCGGCGAGGCTCTTGATGTTCTTCATGTACGTGTCCTTTCGGCCCCGGTCAGAGGACGGCGACGTCGAAGCCGCCGTCAGCCAGGTGTCCGGTCGTGGGGTCATAGACGACAACGGCGAGAGTGTTCTCCGCGTGATCGCAGAGGGCCGACGGGTTCCGGTAGGCGATGTACGGCAGCCTGTTCGGGACGCGCGGGGTGATCTGGATGAGCCCGCCCGTGACGTCCACCGAACGGCCGATCCGCACGCAGTAGTGGCCCTTGGCGACCCGGCTGGAGGCGGTGACGTTCTTGTGGTTGTTCAGCGTCCCGTCGGTGTCGACGATCGCCGCCGCCCGCGCGTACGGCGCGTAGATGTCGGCCTGCGCGACGGACCCCCCGGCCAGTACGCAGCCGGCGGCGGCGATGACGAGGCCGCCGGCCAGAGTATGACGCAACATGGAAACCCCCTTCGGTTACCCGCAGAAAGTGATCTGCAGCGGAAAAGTAAGTCAGGGGACAGCGCAGCGCCACGAACCACCCCGCACCATGAGGTTCAAGGAATCTTGACCGTCCGGGGCGAGTGATCAGATCAGGCGGGCAGCACCAGCGGCCCGTACGGCGTGCGCAGCACGGCCCGCTCGCCGTCCAGCTCCGCCACCTCGCTGGGGATCTCGTTGGCGATGCCCTCGCGCCGGCCAAGACCGCGGTGCGCCGGAGCAGGGTGACCAGGTCGGGCTGGACGCGCATGTCGCGGATCGGCGCGAGGCCGATCCCCTTGACCTGGAGGGGCTGAGCTCGGGCGCTCGCACCCGTAACATAACCCTGATCGACCGTAAAGAGATCTGCCTCTCAATTCCGGGTGACCGGCCGACCGTCCCGTACAGGTGGCACGCGACCCGGCCCCCGGCGGCCCCGGCGGTCCCTACTCCTCGCGGGCTCTCGGGTTCACCCGGCAGTTGGTGTGCAGGTATCGCGCGGCCCCGTCCTGGAAGTCGTAGATCGCGACCGTCTGCGTGTCCTCCAGCGGATCGTCCGACGGCATCAGGAAGTGCGTGTCGCTGATCGGGAGCAGCTCGTACGGGATGCGCTCCGGCTTGCCGAGGAAGCTCGCCTGCCAGGGATCCAGGACGAACGTGAGCCAGAGCCGCCCCCCGTCGGCCGACACCTCGTAGCGGGCCCCGGGCCGCTCGTAGACGCCCTCGTACCGGGACAGGTCGAGCGCCCGCGCCGGGTCGGGCTTCGGCAGCTCCGGGATCGTGACCGCGCCGAGCTCGGCCAGGATCTCGTTGAACACCTCCTTGTAGAAGCTCTCGCGCGGCCCTCCGTTCGTCATCAGGGAGAGGGCGATCCCGGAGTCCGGCAGGATCCGCA
The DNA here is from genome assembly GCF_040674815.1 of Nonomuraea sp. NPDC049709. Classification (NCBI taxonomy): domain Bacteria; kingdom Bacillati; phylum Actinomycetota; class Actinomycetes; order Streptosporangiales; family Streptosporangiaceae; genus Nonomuraea; species Nonomuraea sp. NPDC049709. Next base: position 63,792 of record NZ_JBFANM010000056.1, on the reverse strand, counting down.
GGCGGGCGTTCTGGCCGACGGTGCTGCCGTCGTGCGCGTAGACGGTCTCGCCGTGCCAGTCGCACACGATGAGCCCGAGTGCCCACTCCGGCCCGAACATGTACGGGTCGGGCACGGGAACGCGCGACCCCGTCATCTCGCGGACGCTCCCGGCCGAGACGATCCGCGTCCCGTCCCTGGCCCTGCCCTCGCCGAGGACGACGTGCGCCATCGCGAGCACCTCCCGGGCCGTCGAGTTGACGTTCCCGCCGGGGCCGAACGCGCGCGGCAGGTGCGGCAACGGCGAGGCGACCGGCCCCTCGCCGAGGGACCGGATCACGTGCCCCGTGGCGGCCCGGCCGGGGTCCACCTGGTCGGGACGGCTGCTCGTGCCGGTCAGCCCCAGGGGGCCGAACAGGCGGTCCCGCATGATGTCGTCCCACCCCTTGCCGTCGATCACCTCCATGACGCGGGCGAGGATCGCGTAGCCGAGGGCGGCGCTGTAGCCGTGGGTGTACCCCAGAGGATGGACCTGGGGCGCGCCGGCGATGTTCTCGACCATGCGCTCGTACACGTCGTCGCCCTCGCCGGGGGCGCCGAAGTCCTCCTCGATACCGTTGGTGTGGTTGAGCAGGTGGCGGGGCGTGACCCGGGCGGTGACCTCGGGGTCGGCGACCCGGAAACCGGGCAGGTAGGTCCGCACCGGCTCGTCCAGCGCGACCTTGCCCTCGTCCACGAACTGCATGAAGGCGAGCGCCGTCCACGTCTTGCTCAGCGAGCCGCACTGGTAGATGGTTCCGGTCGTCGCGGGCTCGCCGGTCGAGACGTCCTTGACGCCGACCGCCAGGTCGGTGATCTCCCCGTCGTGGAGGATCCCGACGGTGGCGCCGGGGATGCGGTATTCGCCGAGGAGCTCGGCGGTCCGGGCCCGGATCCGCTGGATGTCCATGAGGCTCCCGACCTAGCGCAGGCCGACCGCGTTGGCGGCGTCGGCCTCGAAGAACTCCGTGGTGGCGAAGGCTCCGGCGTGCCCCTCGAAGAAGCCCCTGACGCCGTCGACCGAGTCGTGGACGATGACGTTCACCGCCCGGGTGCCGTCGCTGCTGGCCACCGCCAGGGTCCACTTCGCCCCCTTGGGCAGCCGGCCGTACGCCTGCTTCAGCGCACCCCAGAACCCGTCTCCGTCGGAGACCGTGGAAATCGCCATGACGTGCATCGTCGCGTCCTCCCGCAAAGTGTTTCCTGACTCGAAAAGGCTACGTTGCGTTTTAATAACCGTCAACGAAAAAAGCGACTGAGCAAGTATTTGAGCAGGGAATTCTCCGAAAATCGTTGCAGCAGCAATGTCGACAAACGCAATCTGCCGTTGCAATGTGCTGTCGATGAACGCACACTGGACCAAGACCAAGACCAAGACCAGGACAGGAGGCGGACGATGCCCGGAGGCAGGCTGACCCACGAGGACCGCCGGCGGATCGCGGCCTGGCTCGCCGAAGGGCTCGGATACGCCGAGATCGCCCGCCGGCTGGGCCGCCCGACCTCCACGATCAGCCGCGAGGTCGCCCGCAACGCCGCGGGCGGCGACTACCTGCCCGACCGGGCCCAGCAGGCCGCCGGGCGGCGCGCCCGGCGGCGCAAGCCCGCCCCGGCCGCGGAGCCGCCGGACGACGGGCGGACGGCCGAGTCGGTACGCGGCTACGTGGAGGAGTTCGCCGCCCTGCTGGCCGGCACTGGCCTGCCCCGGATGGCCTCCCGGGTCTTCGTCTGCCTGATCACCTCCGGCCCGGGGAGCCTGACGGCCGCCGAGCTCGTACGCGGGCTGCGGGTCAGCCCGGCCTCGGTGTCCAAGGCCATCGGCTACCTGGAGGCGATGGAGCTGGTCGGCCGCCGCCCGGACCCCGGCGGGCGGCGCGAGCGCTACGTCATCGACGACGACACCTGGCTCCGGGTGTGGCAGGCCGACACCGGGGCGCACGCCAGGGTCGCCGAGGCCGCGCGGCGCGGGATCGAGCTCTTCGGCGCCGGCACGCCCATCGGCGAGCGGCTGGGCCAGATGGGCCGGTTCTTCGCCCGGGTCAGCGATGAGATGAACAACAGCGGCCTGACCGACACCGCCGTCCGCGACGCGCTGACGGTGATCGCCGCGCTGGCGGACGCCGACCGGCCGCTGACCGCCGGCGAGCTGGCCACGGCGCTGGGCCTGCCCGGCGGGCGCGTCGCCGACGCCCTGGAGGCCATCGAACACCGCCCGGTCATCGCCGACCCGCTCGCCCTGCGGGCCACCGGGTCCGGCGCGTACACCCTCGCTCCGAGGCCGGACCGCCTGAGCCCCGCGCAGCGCGAGGCACTGCGCGCGATCGCCGGATAGTACGTTTCTCCCCATGCCGACCCATGAACGGGGCGGCTGCAAGATCGGCGCCTCGCTGGAGTGGGTGTACGACCGCTCCGACTGGCTGCGCCCGTGGCGCATCCAGGGAGACGGGGTCGAGGTGGGGTTCACGCCCTTCCACGAGAAGGTCTCGCGTACGGAGCTCGGCCTGGTCGGCTCGGAGACGCACCAGTGCTTCGGGCACTTCACCGGACGGGTACGCGCCGACGACGGGCAATGGGCCGACCTCGACGGCCTGACCGGCTGGGCGGAGGAGGCCCGCAACCGCTGGTGACCCGGGATTGTCGGGGCCTCTGGATAACGTCCCGGCCATGATCGCTGCCACGCGCGCGGGGTCCCGCCCCCGCCCCGCCGGAGACGAGGTGCCGGCGTGAACCCATGGACAGAGGTTCTCGACCGCATCGACGCGGGTGACGACGAGGACCTGGCGAGGTTCCTCGACGGGCTGAGCGACCTCGGCAGGCGGGCGGTGGCCCGGCAACTGCCCGCCCACCTGGCCGAGGAGCTCGGCGGCGGGTTCCTGGCCCGCCGCGAGGTCGAGGCCCTGGCCACCGGCTACCGGCTGGCCGGTGCGGCCTGCCTGCCCGGGGCGGCCCAGGTGGCGGCCTGGCTGGACCGCAGGGAGCTGCGCCGCCTGCGCGACCCCGACGCCGACGCCGCCCGGATCCTCTCCGTGCTGCGCCGCCGCCCCGAGAAGTGGCGCCGCGACCTGGCCGAGCGGCTGGTGGGCCGGCTGCGGCTCCCGGCCGAGCGGGATTGGCGCAGGCTGTGGGGCCTGCCCGGCTGGGACCTGGCCGCCGCGCTGGCGATCGAGACCGGCCTCGGGCCGCCCGACGGCGACGCGTTCGTCGCCGGCTGGGTGTGGGCGCTGGCCAGGCGGAAGCGAACGCTCGGCGGAGCGCCCGTCCTGGCCGCGGACCCGCTGCTCGACGACCTGCTCCCGCGCCTGTTCCACGCCCAGGGTGTGGGCCGGGCGCTCGCCCTGGACGAGTGGTGGAACCCCGGCCGGACCATCGCCGGCGAGCTGGCCGGCCTGGCCGAGGCGGGCCGGGTGCCGCGGCAGGCGCTGATCGACGGTTGCGCCGGCCGGTTCCTGGCCGGGGGCGAGGCCGCGGAGATCACCCCGTTCGTGACGTTGTGGCGGTGGCTGCGCCCGACGCCCGGCGAGATCCCGGTGCTCGACTTCGTCCGCCTGCTGCCGTCGGCCACCTCCCCGCTCGTGCGGCTGGCGCTGGATGAGCTGCACCGGGCCGAGGCCGCCGGAGCGCTGTCCGCCGAGCTGTTCGCCGAGGCGGTCGGGGCGCTGGCGTTCCGGCCGGAGCCGGAATTCGCCGGGGCCGCCGTGAAGTGGCTGGCGGACGCGCCCCCGTCCAGGAGCGGCGGCGCGGTGGCCGCGCTGGGAAGCGTGTTCGACGCCGGCACCCGGACGCTGCGCGAGCGCGCGGTGCGGCTGGCGGTCAAGCTCGCCCCGCACGCCGGCGACGGGGGCCGCGAGGCGATCCGCGAGGCGGCCACCCGGTTGCCCGCCGACCTGCGCGAGCGCGTGGCCGCCGGCTACGGCGCGGTGCCGGAGCCGGACCCGGAACCGTGGCCCGCCCCCGTCCTCGCCCCGTCCCCGCCGCCCGTCCTCGCGCCGCCTATCGGCACGGTGGCGGAGCTGGCCCGCGAGCTGACGGTGCTCAGCCGGCCGGCCGCCGACCCACAGCTGTCCGAGCGGGTCCTCGCCGCCCTGATCGAGCTGACCCACCGCGACCGCGACGGCGTGGCGGCGGCGCTGCGGCCCTGGTGGCTCGAACAGTGGCACCAGCCGTTCGACGCCCATTTCTACGCGCACGTCGCCAACGGCTACGACCGCGACCCCCGGTTCCTGCTGTTCCGCTGCGCGCTGGCGGTGGTCTCGCCCGAGCACGGCCGCGAGCTGTCCGCGCTGCTGGCCGGGCGATCCCGCGACTACCCGCCCATCGACGTGCTGCCCCAGCGCCTCGTCCGGCGCCGCCTGCGGGAGGTGATCGCCCTGTTCGAGCGGGGGGAGACCATCCCCGTGCTGCTGGCCACGCCGACCGCCGCCACCGGCCACGTCGGCGCGCGGACCCTGATCGAGCGGATGGAGCGGCTGGGGGAGACCGAGCCGCTGGAGGCCGACTTCCAGCAGGCGTTGTTACGGTTGCCCCGGCACGTCGACCCGGCCCTGCTCGTACGCGCGGAGAAGCTGCCGTCCCAGGCCGGCCGGCGGCTGGCGGCCTGGCTGCGCGACGGCGGCCTGCCCGACCCCGTCGTGGACTGGAAGCTGCGCAGGGTGCGGCACGACGGCCACCACCGCTGGGCGCCCTACGAGGTGCGGCCCAGCGTCGTGCCGCCCGAGGGCCTGCCCGGCTGGCTGGCCGAGCTGTGCGCGGTGGAGCACCGGCCCGGCTACCTCGCCTACCCGCGCGACGTGGTGTGGTGGCCGGCGATCATGCCCTCCCACCCCGAGGTCGTGGCCGCCTACCTCCTGCTGTGCCTGCCCAGGTTCCTCGACGGCTCCGATGCCCGGCTGGACGTCATGACGGCGCTCGCGCACGCCGACGGACCGCTGGGGGCGGCGACCGCGATCACGATCGCCGCCGGTCTGGGACACCGGCGGCCCGCCCGGCGGGCGACCGCGGCCGACGCGCTGACCGTCCTCGCCGTCCGCGGCCGGCTACCGGCCGCGGAGCTGGGCCGGGCCATCGCCGAGCTGATCCGGGCCGAGCTCCTCGTCCTCAAGCGGATCATCCCCGCCCTGGCCGAGCTGACCTCGGGCGGAGCGCACGCGGAGATCTGGCGGGCCCTCGCCGTGGCGCTCCCGTCCCTGCTGCCGGCCCCCGGCGAGCGGCCCCGGGCCGGGCTCGGCGAGCTGCTCGAGGTAGCCGTGCAGGCCGCCGCCCTCACCGGAGTGCGGTGCGAGATCCGCGGGCTGGCGGACCTGGCGGCCCGCAAGGGGTCCAGCCTCGTGCTCAAGGAGGCGCGGCGCCTGCACCTGGCGATCTCCTGACCGGGCGGACCGTTCGTGCGGCGGCCCGGCTACCGGGCCGGCGCGCCGGCCCCGCCGATCACGTACAGGCAATCATGTACATGCCGAGCTCGGGCGGGCCCGTGCGGCCCGGGGTGAGGCCGTGCTCGGCGAGCTCCGCCTTGAGCCCGGGCTCGTCGAGGATCCACCAGTCGTAGCTCGCCGTCACCTCCCCGGCGGGCCGCTCGTCGTGGAACGTGCGGTACGTCATGTGCCAGGTGATCCGCCCGGGCCCGGCGGGTACGGCGCGGCCCAGGCCCTCGTACCGGCGCCGCCCCACCCGCACGTCCGCGAACCGGGACTCCGGCACCGCCGTCGGCTCGGAGGGCGGCTGCAGGTTCAGCACCGCCCGGCCGCCGGGGGCGAGCCGGTCGGCGAGCAGGCGCCAGATCCGCTGCCGCCCGGGCGGGTCGAAGTGCCCGATGACGTTCATGGCGACGAGGGCGCCGAGCCGCTCCGGCAGCGTGGCCTCCAGGAAGCCCTCCGGCAGCACGGTCACCCGGTCGCGGAGCCCGGCGCTCTCGTTCACCCGCGCCAGCAGGACCGAGCGCAGCCCCGCCGACGGCTCGACGGCCACGATCTCGGCCCCGGGCACCGCCCGGGCGATGACCCGCGTGCCGTGCCCGCCGCCCGCGCCCACGTCCACGACCGGGCCGGCGAGCCCGGCCAGCGCCTCCGACAGCGGCGGCCCCAGAGCGGCCCAGTGCGGGGCGAGCATCATGTCGACGAACTCCGCCGAGCGCTCGTATTCGTCGGCCACCCTCACCTCTTATCTCCGATATTGATAATCATCATCATTTTGTGAGACTAGGGATGTCATGGGGCGATCGTCAAGAGTGTGGTGATCCGCTGGAAAGGAGCGAATCTCACCCTCTGTGTTGCTCGGGTTGCTCGATTCGTCCGCGCCGCCGTGAGCCGGTGCACCAGGATGGAGTCACGGACGTTGCTCACCGTGAGCCTCCAAAGACGGAACTCGCTGCCGTGTGACAGGGGTGTGCTGTGGCCATGGCCATACATCGTTTCGCCCAGAGGGCGGTGCTGTGGGTGCTGGCGTGCGCGGGCATCGGCGTCGCCCTCGCCGACCTGCTGGGCCTGCTCGACGCGATGACCTTGGGGACCGCCCTGCCCAAGATCACGCTGCTGATCCTGAGCACGGTGACCGTGTTCCTGCTGCTGGAGATCGACCGGCTGCGGGTGGTCGACCAGATCCACGATCTGGTCCGGCGGCTCGACACGGACGCGATCGTCCGCGACCGCCTGCGCGACCACTACGGGGGCGTGGCGCGCGTGCACGAGGGCTTCCCGAAAGGCGAGTTCATCGAGCACCTCGGCACGGCGAGCCGGGAGGTGTCGATCCTGCAGACCTGGATCCCGAACCTGCCGGACTTCCAGAAGGAGCTGGCGGAGGCCATCGTGCGCCGCGGCATCCGGGTCCGCGTGCTGCTGCTGCACCCCGCCTCCCCGGTCGCGCGGCTGCGCGACGAGGCGCTCGGCAAGCACCGCGACCCCAGCGCCGAGGAGAACGTGCGCGAGAGCGTGGGGCGCTGCCTGGAGGCGTTCGCCTCCATGTACGCCGGCCTCGGCGCGAACCGCGAGCTGCTGCGGGTCCACGTCTACAACTCGCTGCCGTCGATCGCCGTCTACCAGGTGGACGAGCGCTATCTCGTCAGCTCCTTCCTGCACAACAAGCTCGCCATCAACTCGAGCCAGGTCGAGGTCCACGGCACCGACACCGTGATGGGCCGCGACGTGCGGCACGAGCTGACGAAGATCTGGGAGATCAGCCGCCCGGTCGATCTCGGGAACTGGCAGGTGTCGGTCAACAACATCTCTCTCTAGAGGCGAAAGGACTGATCCATGGAAGAGCTCGACTCCATGAAAGAGCTCGACGACTTCGAGGACGGCCTGATCGAGGAGTTCAAGGCGCATCCCGTGCTCGCCCACGTGCCGCTGATCCCGGCGGACGACTTCGCCGCGCTGCTGCTCCAGCGGCGCTTCCTGTCGCTGTCGTTCACCCCGGCCTACGACCTGGCGATCGATCTGCTGACCGACGAGACCGGGCTGCGCATCGCCCGTACGATCCTGCGCGAGGAATATCCGGGCAGCGACGGCCGTACCCGGTCACACCGCGAGGACATGAAGGAGGACCTGCTCCAGCTCGGCATCTCGCGGCGGGCCCTGGTCGAGGCGCGGCCCAGCGCGGCCACCACGGCCGCCATCACCGGCACCCTGGAGCTCATCGCCGACGCCGGCCGGTCCGAGCACGCCGACCTGCGGCTGCTGGCGATCCTGCGCTTCTGGGGGGAGATCCTGGTCTCCGTCGAGTACGGCCGGTTCTGGCCCCGGATGGAGCCGCACCTCACGCGCGACGGCAAGAACCACTCCTACTTCTACTACCCCCACCTCCTCCACGACGCCAAGGCGCACCCGCTCGCGGCGACCTCGAGGCTGTCGGCGAGCCATTCGGACCAGCTCGGGGTACGGCTGAGCGAGCTGCTGGCCCGCGACCACGGGGCCGACGGGTTCCGTGAGGTCGAGCGGCGGGCGTACGAGCTGCGGGTGGACTTCTACGACCAGTTCCTGCCGATGGTGGCCGCCACCGGATCCCGGGCCGGCGCCTGAGGGCTCACGCCTCGCCGAGCGGCCGGTCGCCGAGGTGCGCGCCGTAGAACTCGGCCTGGCGGGCCATGATGTCGCGCATCGGCGTGCCACGGGGCACGCCGTAGACCGTGCCGGGGAAGTCGAGGCCGCGCTGCTTCTCCCACAGCTCCTCGTGCCGCTCGGGGGAGAACAGCTCGGCCGGGTCTCCCGCCGCGATCCAGCCGATGGGCACGACGGTGCCGGGTTCGAGCCTCGAGTTGACGTGCAGCACGCTGTTGATCCGCAGCTCGGAGCGGGCCCCGGCCACCGCGCCGGGGAAGAGCGACGCCCCCGTCGCCACGAAGACCTCGTCCTCGATGACCGCCCCGTTGACGTGCGCGTGCGGGCCGACCAGCACGGCGTCGCCGATGATCGCGTGGTGTCCCGCCCGGCCGCGGATCAGCGCGTTCTCCATCACCACCACGTCCGAGCCGGTACGCACCGCGCCGTCCTCGCCGGTGAGGACGGCCCCGTGCAGGACGCGCGCCCGCTCACCCAGGACGACCTCGCCACAGAGGACGGCCGTCGGCGCCACGTAGGCGGACTCGGGGACCACGGGCCTCCTGCCGCGATGCTCAAGCAACATGGCTCCGATCCTAGGCATGGGCAGGGCATGACATATCGAAGTTCCGCGAATCATCGTTATCAGCCGTATACTCGGCTTGATCACCTATGACGACACATGCCCGTCCTTCCTCGGACACCTCCGCCGAACTGCTCGACGTGTTCAAGGCGCTCGCCAACCCGGTGCGCCTGCAGCTGCTCCAGTGGCTGCGCGACCCCGAGCACCATTTCCCGGTGGCGGAGGGCATCGCCGATCCGCACGAGGTAGGCGTATGCGTGAGCCACCTCCAGGCCAAGACCGGGCTCGCGCAGTCGACTGTCTCGGCGTACATGGCCTCCCTCGAACGCGCCGGGCTGGTCCGCTCGACCCGGGTGGGGAAGTGGACGCACTACCGGCGCGACGAGGAGCGCATCGCCGGGATCATCGACCTGCTCGGCCACTCCCTCTAGCCCGCGACCGCCCGGGTACGCGGCCGGCCAGGTGGAATAAGATCGCTCGCCGGGGCCGTTTGGCACGGGGTGGCGCGAACGCCACGATGGTGGCGGATGATTCGGGATGCCGCGGCATCTGCCTTCCAGGCACCGACCGCCTGACTCAGGGAGCAGCGTTTGCGTCGCAACCCGGCTGAATTACGCCCCAGAACCGCGTCCGCGGTCTATCCCGCCGGCCCGCTGGCGCCGCCACCGCGCACGTTGCTCGACATCCTCGACGAGACCACGCGCCGCCATCCGGACGCGCCCGCGCTCGACGACGGCAGCACGTGTCTCGGCTACCGCTCGTTGCGCGCCGAGGTGAACCGGCTGGCCGCCGAGCTCGCGGAGGCCGGGATCGGCCGCGGCGCCCGGGTGGGCGTGCGCATCCCGTCGGGGACCGCCGAGCTGTACGTGTCCATCCTGGCCGTGCTGGCGGCGGGCGCCGCGTACGTGCCGGTCGACGCCGACGACCCGGACGAGCGGGCCGAGCTGGTCTTCTCCGAGGCCGCCGTGGACGCCGTCCTCACGGACAAGCTGACCGTCCGCGAAACTGCGGGAAGCGGCGCTGCGGGGAGCGGCGGCGCGGGGAACGGCGGTTCCGGGGGTGGCGGTTCCTGGGGTGGCGAGGTGGCCGGGGAGGTCGTCGAGGCGCCCGCGCCGGGGGACGACGCGTGGATCATCTTCACGTCCGGCTCCACCGGACGGCCGAAGGGCGTGGCGGTGACGCATCGGTCGGCGGCCGCGTTCGCCGACGCGGAAGCGGGCCTCTTCCTGCGCGAGCGCCCCCTCGGCCCCGGCGATCGCGTGCTGGCCGGGCTCTCCGTGGCCTTCGACGCCTCGTGCGAGGAGATGTGGCTGGCCTGGCGCAACGGCGCCTGCCTCGTGCCCGCCCCCAGAGCCCTGGTGCGTACGGGGATCGACCTGGGCCCCTGGCTGGCCGCCCGGGGCATCACGGCCGTCTCGACCGTGCCGACGCTGGCCGCGCTCTGGCCGGTCGAGCACCTCGGCGGGGTCCGGCTGCTCGTCTTCGGCGGCGAGGCCTGCCCTCCCGAGCTGGCCGAGCGGCTCGCCGTGCCGGGGCGGGAGGTGTGGAACACCTACGGGCCCACCGAGGCGACGGTGGTGGCGTCCGCGGCGCGGCTCACCGGCGACGGGCCCGTACGCATCGGGCTGCCGCTCGACGGCTGGGACCTGGCGGTGGTCGGCGACGCCGGCGAGCCGGTGGCCATGGGGGAGACCGGCGAGCTGGTCATCGGCGGCGTCGGCCTGGCCCGCTACCTGGACCCGGTCAAGGACGCCGAGAAGTACGCGCCGCTGCAGTCGCTGGGCTGGGGCCGCGCGTACCGCAGCGGCGACCTCGTACGCGCCGACCCCGAGGGCCTCGTGTTCATCGGCCGGGCCGACGACCAGGTGAAGCTCGGCGGGCGCCGGATCGAGCTGGGCGAGGTGGACGCCGCGCTGCAGGCGTTGCCCGGCGTCACCGGAGCGGCCGCGGCCGTCCGCACCGCGGGCGGCGGCCATCAGCTGCTCGTGGGGTACGTCGTCGCCGGCCCCGGCTTCGACGCCGGCGAGGCGCGCGAGCTGCTCGCCGACTCGCTGCCCGCGGCCCTCGTGCCGCGCCTGGCGACGGTCGGCTCGCTCCCGACCAGGACCTCCGGCAAGATCGACCGCGACGCGCTGCCCTGGCCGCTGACGGAGCCCGGCGGCTCCTCCGCCGCGCTGACCCCGGCGGAGGCACTGCTGGCCGAGCGCTGGACCGGCGTCCTCGGCGTGGCGCCGGACGGCCCCGGCGCCGACTTCTTCGCCGACGGAGGCACCAGCCTGGCCGCCGCCCGGCTGGTGTCCGTGCTGCGCCCCGACTACCCGGACGTGGCGGTCGGCGACGTGTACGCGCAGCCGACGCTCGCCGGGCTGGCGCGCATCCTGGCCGGCAGGGGGGAGAGCGAGCCCGAGCGGCCGCCCGTCGCGCCCATGCCCCGGCGGGCCGCGCTGGCCCAGTCGCTGCTCATGATCCCGCTGCTCACCGCCGGCGCGATGCGCTGGCTCGTGCCGCTGGCCGCGCTGGGCAACCTGCTCGCGCCGCCGTGGGCGCCGGCCCTGTCCTGGTGGTGGGTGACCCTGGGCGCGCTGGCGTTCCTGACCCCCATGGGGCGCATGAGCCTGTCCGCGGCGGTGGCCAGGCTGCTGCTGCGCGGCGTGCGGCCGGGCGCCCACCCGCGCGGCGGCGGCGTACACCTGAGACTGTGGTTCGCCGAGCAGTTCGCGGCCAGGCTCGGCGTCCCCGACCTGGCCAGCGCGCCCTGGATGACCTGGTACGCCCGGCTGCTCGGCGCCCAGGTGGGCGCGGACGCCGACCTGCACTCGCCCCCGCCCGTCACCGGCCTGCTCAAGGTGGGCAGGGGCGCGTCCGTCGAGCAGGAGGTCGACCTCAGCGGCCACTGGTACGACGGCGACCTCCTGCGCATCGGCGAGATCCGGATCGGCGCCGGCGCCACCGTCGGCTCCCGCTCGACGCTGCTGCCGGGCGCGCGCATCGGCAAGAACTCCCAGATAGCCCCCGGATCGGCCGTCGCGGGCACCGTGCCCGCGGGCGAGCTCTGGGCCGGCGTGCCGGCGTTCCGGCAGGGCAAGTCGCGCCGGACGCGGCCCCCCGAGCGGGCCGGCCGCTCCCGGTTCTGGGCGACGCTGTACGCCGTGAGCGCCGTCGCGCTCAGCCTGCTCCCGGTGGTGGCGGCCGGGGCCGGGCTGGCGGTGCCGGCGGTGTTCGCCCGGGACGCCCGCACGCTCGGCGAGGCGGTCACCGCCGCCCTGCTCGCCGTGCCCCTGGCGACGATCGCCGGTATGGCCGCCTTCGCCCTGGTCACGCTGGTCAGCGTGCGGCTGCTCGGCCTGGGCCTGCACCCGGGCCACCACCCGGTGCACAGCCGGCAGGCCTGGCAGGCGTGGGCGACCGGACGGCTGATGGCCTCGGCCCGCGTCTGGCTGTTCCCCCTGTACGCGAGCGTCCTGACCCCCGCCTGGCTGCGGGCGCTGGGCATGAAGGTGGGCCGCGGCACCGAGCTGTCCACGGTCCTCGCGCTGCCCACCATGACCTCGGTCGGCGACGGGGCCTTCCTGGCCGACGACACGATGGTGGCCCCGTACGAGCTCGACGGCGGGTGGATGCGCATCGCGTCCGCGCGGATCGGCAAGCGCGCCTTCCTCGGCAACTCGGGCATGACCGCGCCCGGCCGCAAGGTGCCCAAGGACGGCCTGGTCGGCGTGCTGTCGGCGACGCCGAAGAAGGCCAAGTCCGGCTCGTCGTACGTGGGCATGCCGCCCATGGAGCTGCGCCGTACCGCGGAGGAGGGGGACCGGAGCCGCACCTACGACCCGCCCGCGCGCTACCGGGCGGCCCGGGCGGTCGTCGAGGCGTTCCGCGTGGTGCCCGCCATGTGCGCGGTCGCGCTGGCCGTCCTGGTCGCCGCCGCGTTGGAGGGGCTCGCCGCCCGGTACGGCTTCGCCGTGGCGGCCGCGCTCGGCGGCGTGGTCATGGCGGTCGCCGGGGCCGTCGCGGCGCTGGTCGCGACGGCCGCCAAGTGGGCCCTGGTCGGCCGGATCCGGGCTGGCAACCGGCCGCTGTGGAGCTCGTTCGTGTGGCGCAACGAGCTGGCGGACAACTTCGTCGAGGTGCTGGCGGCGCCCTGGTTCGCCCAGCCGTGGCTGGGGACCGCGCCGCTGAACGTGTGGCTGCGCTCGCTCGGGGCACGCATTGGACATGGGGTCACGTGTGACACGTACTGGCTGCCCGAGGCGGATCTGGTGACCCTGGGCGACGGGGCGTGCGTCAACCGGGGCTGCGTGCTGCAGACCCACCTCTTCCACGACCGCGTCATGAGCATCGACACCGTGACGCTCGGGGCCGGCGCGACGCTGGGCCCGCACGGCGTGGTGCTGCCGGCCGCGCGGGTGGGCGCCGACAGCACGATCGGCCCCGCCTCCCTGGTCATGCGCGGCGAGAGCGTGCCCAGGCGCACCCGGTGGTTCGGCAACCCCATCTCGGCGTGGCGATGACCCCCATCTCGACCCCGTACTTCCCCGCACACGGCGACCACCGCTACGGCGTCACGCACTACGACCTGACGCTGGGCTACCGGGTCGCGGCCAACCGGCTCGACGGCACGGCCCGGCTGACGGTGGTCGCCACGGCGGCCGCCGCCGAGCCGCTCGGCGTGCTGGAGCTGGACCTCGGCAGGTTCCGGGTCACGGGGGTCACCGTGGACGGCGTGGCCGCCCGGCACGCGCACGGCCAGGGCAAGCTGCGCGTGACCCTGCCCAGGCCGCTGCCCCCCGGGGCGAGCGCCGGGGTCGAGGTGCGCTACTCGGGCAACCCCGTACCGGTGCCGAGCCCGTGGGGCGGGCTCGGCTGGGAGGAGCTGAGCGACGGCGCGCTCGTCGCCGGGCAGCCGATCGGCGCGCCCTCCTGGTTCCCGTGCAACGACCGGCCCGGCGACAAGGCCTCCTACCGCATCGCCGTGACCACCGCCTCGCCGTACCAGGTGATCGCGAACGGCGTGCTCGTGGCCAGGCGGCGCGGGGCCGGGAGCACGACGTGGATCTACGACCAGGCCGAGCCCATGGCGAGCTATCTGGCGAGCGTGCAGATCGGCCGCTACCAGCTGTCCGAGGTCGCCGGAACCAGGCTGGCCCACCCGGCGCGGCTGGCCACCCGCGTACGCCACGACTTCGGCCGGCAGGGCGAGATGATGGCGCTGTTCACCGCCCTGTTCGGGCCCTACCCGTTCGCCGGCTACACCGTCGTGGTGACCGACGACGACCTGGACATCCCGGTCGAGGCGCAGGGCATGTCGATCTTCGGCCGGAACCACGTCGACGGCGTCCGCGGGAGCGAACGCCTGGTCGCGCACGAGCTGGCGCACCAGTGGTTCGGCAACAGCCTCACCGTGGCCTGCTGGCAGGACATCTGGCTGCAGGAGGGGTTCGCCACGTACGCCGAGTGGCTCTGGTCGGAGGAGTCGGGCGGCCCGCCCGCCGGCGAGCACGCCCGGCGGTGGCGGCACCGGCTCGCGCTGCTGCCGCAGGACTTCGCCCTGGCCGACCCGGGCCCGGCCGCGCTGTTCGACGACCGCGTCTACAAGCGGGGCGCGCTGACCCTGCACGCGCTGCGCCGGGCCGTCGGCGACCGGGCGTTCTTCCTCGCCCTGCGCGCCTGGACGGCCGCGCACCGGCACGGGAGCGTCACCACCCGGGAGTTCGCCGCCCACCTCCAGCGGCACACCCCGCAGCCGGTGGACGCGCTGCTGTCCGCCTGGCTGTACGACAAGCCGCTGCCGCCTCTGGACCCGCAGGACTGAGCAAGCCGCTGCCGCCTCTGGACCCGCAGGACTGAGCGGAAGGCCGCCCGGGACGGGGACGCCCGTCGTAGCCTCGGAAGGTGGACCCGGGAGGAGCAGCGATGGCGCAGAACGAGGGGGCCGGACCGGCCGGCGGACCCGACGCGTTCGAGGACATGCTCGCGGAGCTGGCCCGCCGCCGCGGGGAGTTCGGGGAGCTGCGCTACGTCCCCAAGGACTTCGTCGACCGGCTCAAGCGGCTCGGCCTCTACCGGGCGGCCACGCCGGAGCGGTTCGGCGGTGAGACGATGCCGCCCGCGGAGTTCCTCAGGAGGATCGAGCGGATCTCCGCCGTCGACGGCTCCACCGGCTGGGTCGCCGGCTTCGGGTCCCAGCTCGTCTACCTGGGCCCGCTGCCGCTGGAGAGCCAGGCCGAGCTGTACGCCGACGGCCCCGACGTGGTCTTCGCCGGGGCGCTGTTCCCCGTCCAGCCGGCCACCCCGACCGAGCGCGGCTTCCGCCTCAGCGGGCGGTGGAAGTTCGCCAGCGGCTGCATGGCCGCCGACATCGTCTGCGTCGGCATCCCCGGCGACGACTCGACCGCCGGCAAGCCGCGCGGGGTGCTGGTGCGCCCCGAGCGCCTGGAGATCGTGCGGGACTGGGACGTGGTCGGCATGCAGGGCACCGGCTCGTTCGACCTGGTGGCCGAGGACGTCGAGGTCGGCCGCGAGTGGTCCTTCATCCGGGGCGGCACGCCGGTGATCGACGAACCGCTCTACCGCTATCCCGCGATCTCGTACGCCGCCCAGTCGCTGTCCGTCGTCTCCGCCGGCGTCGCCCGGGCCGCGCTCGACTTCGCCGAGGGGACCGGCGGCGACCGGGGGAGCATCACCGGCGCCCCGAAGCTCGCCGAGCGCGCCTACTACCGCGCCGGGATCGCCGAGGCGGAGGCCGCGCTCCGCTCGGCCCGGGCCTACTTCTACGAGGCCGCCGAGGAGGCGTGGCAGGCGGTGCTGGCCGGCGGGCTGGTCGGCGACGGGCAGAACGCGCACCTGCGCCTGTCCGCCGCCCACCTCGCCCGGACCGCCGCGGAGGTGGTCGGCAAGGTCGTCTCGCTGTCCGGCACCGCGGCGATCTACCGTGACCACCCGCTGCAGGCCCTGCTCGGGGACGCGATGGTGCCGCAGGAGCACGCCTTCCTCAGCCCGGCCATGTACGACGCCGCGGGCGCCGTCCTCATGGGCCTGCCACCCACCGTCCCCGCCTTCCGCTGACACGAACAGAGCCACAAGCAGGGCAGGCGGCTTTCGCACAGGGCGCGGAGACGCTGAGGCGGCGGCTGAATCGCGGCGATGGATCCCGAGTGCCGAGCGCCCCGCGCGCGCTGGTCGAGGCGGGGCTGCTGAAGGAGGCCGGTGAGGACACCTACCGCTTCTGCCACGAACTCATCCTGGAGCGCTTCGCGAGGCGATCTCCTGCCTGATCTGCGGGGATGTCCCAATTATGGAGTCAAGCCGAACTTGCCGATTTAATGCCCGAAATATCGATGCTCGTGTCAAAGTGCGATCAGAATCCCGCCATGGGCCGTCTTGCCGTGGACGCGGGCGCCTATCGTTGGCCGTATGACTGGTTCGTGGAAGGCCCTGTCGATGCCGGTGCGGAGTGGAGCCTGCTGAGCCGTGCCGAGCCAGGTCGAAGGGACCGCTGAACGGCAAGCGTCCGCGCTGGACGAGGTGCTTTGCGACGCGGTCAGTGCCGCCGGTGCGCACATCGGCGCGATCTACCTCCTGAACGAGACAGACCAGGTGCTCCTCATGGAGGCGGAGATCGGGCTGCCCGCGCAGATCGTCCGGCCGTGGACCCGGGTCAGGCTGAACGCCTGCGTCCCGGCCGCTGCCGCCGTCCGCCAGCGGCACCTGATCTGGGTCCCTAGTCACCAGGACATGGCCCGCCGCTTCCCCGCGACGGCCCTCGCCCTGCCGTACTCGTTCGCGGCGGCCGCGGTGCCGATTCAGACCGGAGCCCGGGTCTGGGGCTGCTGGGTGCTGATGTGGCCCCCGTCGCACCCGCCCGACCTGAACGCCCAGGAGATGGACGTCATCGACCTGGCGGGCCGGAAGCTGGGCGACCTGCTGCGGCAGGCCGACAGCGAAGGGCGACAGCCGCGCCCCGTCGGCGAACCGCGCGTCCTCACCCCCGCGCCGAAGCAGACCCCGGATCCCGAGCACGCCGCCGGCGCCTTCACCTATCTGGACCGCCTGCACGAGGGGTGCGTCGCCCTCGACCTGGAGGGCCGCATCACCTTCGTCAGCGTCACGGCGGCCGAGCTCCTCGGGGGCGACGTGTCCGGGCTGCTGGGCAGGACGCTCTGGGACGTGATGGCCTGGCTGAAGGACCCGCTGTTCGAGGATCGCTGCCGGGCGGCGGTGGTCAGCCAGGAGATGGCCCGCTGCGTGGCCCACCGCCCGGACGGCCGCGAGCTGGAGTGTCATCTCTATCCGGACTCGTCAGGTATCAGCCTGCGCATCACGCTTGTTCCGTTGCGGGACCAGGCGCCGCCACCGCACGAGACCGGCTCCCGCGCCCACGGCCTGCCCAGACCGGAGGTCTTCTACAACTTCGTGCACCTCGCGGCGGCCCTGACCCGGGCGCAGAAGGTACGGGAGATCATCGATCTGTTCGCCGACCACGTCATGCCCGTGTTCGAGGTCCAGGCGATGGCGGTGGTGATAGCCGAGTGCGGCAAGCTGAAGATCATCGGCAGCCGGGGGTACGACAGCGAGGTCCTCGACCGGTTCGACGGCCTGCCGCTGACCACGCCCACACCCTCCGAACGCGTCCTGCGGACCGGCGTCCCCATGTTCTTCGCCAACCGGAGCGAGCTACGCCAGATGTACCCGTACGTCGCTCACTACGACCAGATGTCCGCCTGGGCCTTCCTGCCGCTGGCCGGTGCCGAGGGCCGGATCGGCAGCTGCGTGCTCGCCTTCGGCACCCCCCGCTCGTTCAGCGGTGAGGACCGCGCCGGCCTCACCACCCTGACCGGGCTGATGTCCCAGGCCCTCGACCGCGCCCTCCTCTACGACGCCAAGGAGCGGCTCGCCCAGAGCCTGCAGGAGGTGCTGCTCCCGAGGCGCCTGCCCGAGATCCCCGGACTGGCGGCGGCCGCCCGCTACCTGCCCGCCACCCGCGGCGTGGGCATCGGGGGCGACTTCTACGACCTCATCCGCCTGAGCGACTCGCTGGCCATGGCGGTCATCGGCGACGTCCAGGGGCACAACATCACGGCGGCCGCCCTCATGGGGCAGGTGCGTACGTCCATCCGCGCCCACGCCGCGGCCGGCGCCGAGCCCGGGGAGGTGCTCACGCACACCAACCGGCTGCTCATCGAGACCGAGACCGACCTGTTCGCCAGTTGCCTGCTCGTCCAGGTCGACCTGCGGCTGCGTACCCTCAGCGCGGCCAGCGCCGGTCACCCGCCGCCCCTGCTGCGCCCGCCCAACGCACCGGGCGAGATCATCGACGTGCCGGTGGGGCTGCTGCTCGGCGTGGAGGACAACATTCACTACCCCACCACGGAGGTGCCGTTCCCGCCGGGCGCCCTGCTGGCCCTCTACACCGACGGGCTCGTCGAGACCCCGGGCGTCGACCTCGACGAGGCCATCGGTGAGGTCGCCGACCACCTGACCCGAGCCTCGGACCAGCCGCTGTCCGAGCTCTGCGACAGCCTCCTGGACGACATCCCGCACGGCGCGCGGCGGATCGACGACATCGCGCTGCTGCTTCTGGAACACCGGTCCGGCCACTCCTGACCGCACCCCGGCAGGGGAAGTGCGAAGGCCTGCGGTGGCCGGGGTGCGGAAGGACTCTGTGAGCCGGGTTCACCGGCCGTTTCCCCACGTCGTACCACTGGCTGCCTGATGTTCGCCCGCAGGCATTGGACGGCGCGGATCCGCCGTCGTCTCATGGAGGCATGATCGACAGGTCCCCCCACCGCCGATCCCGGCAGGAGACTCGCCATGCCTGATGACAGCACCCACGTGAGACGGCGTCCGCGGAGATTATCGTTCGCCCTGCGCGCCCTGGTGGCCGCGGCGGCGATCGTCGTGGCCGTCCCGGGAATCGCCCACGCCGCCCCGCCCACCGCCCTCGACGGGGTGGCGCCGCCGGAAGACCGTACGTACCAGCCGGCGTTCGACTACGACGGAGACGGCTGCTACCCCACGCCCGCCATCGGGCGCGACGGCACCATCGCACCGGGACTGGCGCTGGGCGGCGCGGTCAACGGGCAGTGCCACGACCTGTCCGACCTGGACAACACCAACTCCTACTCGCGCTCCAAGTGCAACAACGGCTGGTGCGCGTACGTGTACGCGCTCTACTTCGAGAAGGACCAGACGCTGCCCGGATGCTGCGGGCACCGGCACGACTGGGAACACGTCGTGGTCTGGGTCCAGGACGGCACCGCGCAGTACGTGGCGGCGTCCGCGCACGGGGCCTACAGCGTACGCGCGCGCTCGCAGCTGCCCTGGGACGAGACCGGCACGCATCCGAAGATCATCTACCACAAGGACGGGCTGTCCACCCACGCGTTCCGCTTCGCGAGCGCCACCGAGCAGCCGGAGAACCACAAGGGCACGTGGCAGTTCCCCCCGCTGGTCGGCTGGGACGGCTACCCGCCCGGGTTCCGCGACCGCCTGGTCGCGCACAACTTCGGCTCGGCGAGCTTCGGCCTCAAGGACTCCTCGTTCAACGGGGAGCTGGCGAAGGCCAAGCCGGCGGGGATCCCGTTCGATCCCTACGCCTGAGACGGCGCGGCCGGCCGGGGCTCCCCTCGGCCGGCCGGATCGGGCACGAGCGCTAAACTGCCCGATATGCGGCGATTGACCAGTACGGTGGTCGTGGTGGCGGGGGACGGCGCCGGAGACGTGGTCGCGGGCCTTGACGGGCTGCACAACGTGCGGGCCATCCCGCGCGGCGAACGCGGGCCGGCCGAGGTGATGGACCTCGCGGGACGGTCGGCGGCCACGTACGTGGTGCACGACGCCGACCCGCTGGCCGACGTGGCCGCGGCATGGGCCGCCTACTTCGACGGCACCGGGATCACCGGCGGCCTGGAGGTGGCCATCGAGGCCGCGCTGGGCGAGCTGCGCGCGGGCCGGCTGGTGCTGCCCGACTACTACCTGGTGCTGGACCCCGACGGGCTGGCCGAGACCTGGCGGCACTGGTGGCTCGGGGTGCTGGCGGGGGCCGCGCCCGTACGGGTCGTGCCGGTGCACGCCTCGTCGGCCGCGGTGGCGGCGGAGCTGGGCCGGCTGTCGGCGGGCCGATGGTGGCCCGCCGACCTGGAGGCGTGGCTGCGCGGCCTCCCGCGGGTGGTGCCCGACCTGGCCGGACTGCCGGGCGGTGGCGGCGTGGTGGTGTAGGGGAGCCTCAGTTGGGGTTGCCGGCGTGGGTGAGGGTCTCCCAGGCCACGAAGAGGTTGTTGGTGCCCGCCGGGCGCTGCCGCTCGGTGAGGGTCTGGGTGTTGGTCATCGCGATGCCCATGCGGTGGTTCAGGGCGTTGAAGCCGACCTCCGTGACCGGGCCCAGGCCCAGCGTGAGAGCGCCGTCGCACAGCCAGGACGGGACGGCCGCGCCGAGCTGGTACTTGGCGTGCAGCCCGAGCGCGTGCCGCAGGCGGTCGGCGATCTCGGGGTAGAGGTCCTGCCCCTGGATCCGGGCCGTCTCGGCGATGTGCGCGATCGCCGCCAGCCCGTAGCCGGTGTGGGTGAGGTCGCGGCACGTCTCCTGGGACAGCCCGTCGACGAACGTCTCCTGGCCCTGCCAGTACCCGATGATCTCGGCCCTCGTGTCGATGCCGCTGCCGGCCGGTCCCCTGGGCAGGGCGCCGTCGGCGGTGAGGTAGATGTAGGCGGGCACGCGGGCCCGGAACGTGCTCACGGCCTTGTCGTAGGCGGCCCGGTCCTCCAGGAACACCGCGATCCCGATGGCCGCGTCCATCATGGACAGCTCCCAGTTGCCGTTCGTGCTCGGCCGGCCGTTGATGACCTCGGGGAGGTAGACGTTCCTGAGCATGGTCGCGAAGCGGTTGACGCCCGTGGCGGACCAGCCGGTGTAGGTGTAGCGGATGATCTCGGCCGCCCGGGGCCAGGACGAGCCGGCCCACCCGGTCTGCAGCGGCGCGTTGCTGTTGGTGTGGTCGGTGATCACCGCCGACCAGGCGTCCATCAGCTCGATGGCCTTCTGCGCGTACCGGCTGTCGCGGGAGATGTACCAGATCAGCGCGTCGGTGTAGGCCGCCAGCGCGTCCTGGCGCTCGTCGGTGCAGCCGTAGTTGGGGTTGGAGTACGAGCCGCACTCCACGACGGCGCGCGGCTTGGGGGTGCGCGACAGCGAGGCCAGGCTGCTGGCCACCATCTGGTCGTAGGCGGCCTTCCACGGCTGGGCGCCGGCGTTGACCTTGGACCGGACGAAGTCGAGTTGGGCCCGGCTGACGAGCACGCCCGGATGCGCGAACGTGGCCGGCGCGCTGTGGGCACCGGCGGTGGCGGGAGCGGACATGGCTCCGGTGATCAGGATCAGGACCAGTAACAACAGGGTCCCGCGGGCGCGGCGACGGACCACGTGCTCAGCCTCCTTATTTAGGAAACTTTCCTAAAATGTGAGGAGATCGTAGTCCTGACACCACATCCTGACAAGGGCCATGCCCCTGCCGAAAACCGCCGTGTACGCCTATGCTCTTTCTTGATCGTCTCCAGGAGGAGTGGGCATCCGTGGCTGAACAGCCTGACGAGTGGACCGGCGCGATCGACACGACCAGGCCCAGCATCGCGCGGGCCTATGACGTCGTCCTGCACGGCAAGGACAACTACGAGGTCGACCGGGCGTTCGTCGCGGAGATCGTCAAGGTCGTCCCCGAGATCTACGACGTGGCGGCCTACAACCGCCAGATGCTGGGCCGCGGCGTACGGTTCCTGGTCGGCCAGGGCATCACGCAGTTCCTCGATCTCGGCTCGGGCCTGCCCACGGTGGAGAACACCCACCAGGTCGCCCAGCGGGCGAACCCGGAGTCGCGCGTGGTCTACGTCGACAACGACCCGATGGTGCCGGCCCAGGGCCGGGCCCTGCTGGCGGAGAACGAACGCGCCGCGGTGGTCTCGGCCGACCTGCGGGACCCGGCGGCGGTCCTCGGCGACGAGGCCGTCAGGCGGCTCGTCGACCTCGGCCGCCCGGTCGGCGTCATGCTGGTCGGCGTCCTGCACCACCTGCACGACGACGAGGACCCGCGGGGGATCGTCGAGGCGTACATGGCCGCGGTCCCGTCCGGCAGCTACCTGTTCATCACCCACTTCTGCGACTCCAGCCAGGACTCCCGGGACGCGGAGCAGAAGTATCTCGCGCTCCTCGGCACCGGCAGGTTCCGCACCGTCGCGGAGATCACCGGCTTCTTCGACGGGTTCGAGCTGGTGGAGCCGGGTGTGGTGCCCCTGCCGCGGTGGCGGCCGGACGCGGCCGTTCCCGAGGCGCTGACCGTGGGCCAGCGCCTCATGTTCGGCGGCGTCGCGCGCAAGCCCTGACCGCTACGCGAGGGTGCTGTAGGAGGGCTTGCCCGTCCACTCGTAGGTGAGGTAGGCGACACCGGCGTCGGTGGCGGACGAGCCGGTGAGCTTCAGCCCGGCCGGGACGGTGCCCTCGGCGAACAGGCGCTTGCCCTCACCGAGCACGACGGGGAAGACCAGCAGGTGGTACTCGTCGACCAGCTCGGCGCGCTGCAGCGTACCGATGAGGTCGCTGCTGCCCTGGACGAGGAGCACGCCGTCGGTGCTCCGCTTGAGGTCGGCGACCGTCTGGGCGGCATCGCCCACCAGCACCTGGGTGTTGCGCCACTTGGCCGCCATCGGCGTCCTCGTGGTGACGTACTTCGGCATGCTGTTGATCTTGGCGCCGCCCTCCTCGTCGGGCACGTCCGGCCAGTGCGAGGCGAGGATGTCGTACGACCGGCGGCCCAGGAGCAGGCCGTCGGCGCGGTCGAACAGCGGGCCCATGATGCGGTTGAAGCCCTCGTCCACGTGCGGGGGCAGCCAGCCGCCCTGCCGGAAGCCGTTGGAGTCGTCCTCGCCGGGGCCGCCGGGGGACTGCATGACCCCGTCCAGCGACACGAACGTCCCCACCACCAGCTTGCTCGCCATCTCGTTGCTCCCTGTCTCGGTCATCGCGTCTCTGTGATGTGCCTCCAGCGTGCCCGGGCACGTTTAAGGTTTCCTTACGGCATTCCTATGGGGCGCTACCGGCACCCGGGAACCGCCCCGGGCGCCGGCCCGGGGCGGGTCGTCGGCCCGGCGTGCGTCCGCTTCGCCGTGGAGCCGCCGGCGAGGCGGACGCCGAGCACGACGAGCCCGGCACCGGTGACCACCCGGATCGCGGTGCCGGCGAGGAGTCCCGTGGCCGGCGTGCCGAGCCGCCCGTTCACCGGCCGCGTACGGGACCTTTGGGCGGCCACCCAAGGACCTTCGCCGCTAGGGGGTGAGCCCGTCGTGCGGGACGGTGGAAGCGGATGAGAGGTGGAGATCATGCCGATGGAAGTCAAGGACGTCATGGGTCGGGTGGCGATCGCCGTGCTGGAGGACACGTCCTTCGCCGACATCGTGGCCGCGATGAAGCGGTTCGCGGTGGGCGCCGTCACCGTGATAGACGCCGACCGGCGACCGGTGGGCGTCGTCTCGGAGGACGACCTGCTGCTCAAGGAGGTCGACCCGGTACGGCACCCCGTGTCGATCTTCGAATCCCGCAAGCAGCGGCGCGCCCACGAGAAGGCCGCGGGGCTGACGGCGGCCCAGCTCATGACCTCTCCCGCCATCACCGTCACGCCGGGCACCGCCCTGCGCGACGCGGCCCGGCTGATGCACGACCGGCGGATCAAGCAGCTGCCCGTGATCGACGCGGTCACCCGGCGGGTGGTCGGCACGCTGCACCAGCACGACGTGCTGCGCGTCTACTCCCGTCCCGCCGCCGAGCTGACCGCCGACATCATGGCCGTGCTCCCGGCGGCGGGCACGTACTCCATCGAGATCGACAAGGGGGTCGTGACCCTCGGCGGGCGGGTGCGCTGGCGGTCGGAGGCCATCGCGGCCGCGGCGGCGGCGCGCGCGGTCGAGGGCGTCGTGGACGTGGTGTGCGCGGTGGTCTCCGAGCAGGACGACCTCGTCGTCGTCCCGCCGCTGTAGGAGGCGGCCATGAAGGACGAGCTCGGCGTGGTCGTGGGCTCGGCGGACTCGCCGTGCGCCGAAGCCGTCGTTCGCCGTCGTTCGCCGTCGTTCGCCGGAGCCGTGCGCCGGGGCGGCGCGCGGCCGTGCGAGTGAGCGGTTCCCGTGGATCGTGCCGGTGAGGGCCGATGTACCCGGCGGAAGGGTCCTTCGGCCCTGACGGGGCGGGATCCCGCGTGATGCTGTGGTGTGAGGACCCGTGGAGGGAGAGTCATGGCCATCCGTTCGGCGAAACACGTACTGGACGCCGCGGTGGAGGCCGCGCGCTGGGCGCCGTCCGTGCACAACACGCAGCCCTGGACCTTCTCGATCTCGGGGGAGGAGGTCTGCCTGCGGGCCGACACGGACCGGCAGCTGCGCGTCGGCGATGCCTCGGTCCGGGAGCTGCTGATCAGCTGTGGCGCCGCCCTGTTCACCATGCGTACGGTGCTGCGCCGCGAGGGGCTCGAACCCGTCGTGCGCATCCTGCCCGACCCGGACCGCCCGTCGTTGCTGGCGACGTTGCGGGCCGGGGCCGACGCCGCGGCCGACAACAGGGCCGACAACAGGGCCGACAACAGGGCCGACAACAGGGCCGACGACACCACCAGGATGCTGGCGGGCGAGATCGAGCGCCGCCGTACGCACCGGGCGGGCTTCGCCGACGTGCCGGTGCCGGACAGGCTCGTGGAGCGGCTGGTCGTGGCGGCCCGCGGCGAGGGGGTCGACCTGACGCCCGTCCGCTCCCCGGAGGCGGCCGGCGTGCTGGCCGCGCTCACCCAGGCCGCGCAGGGCGTGCAGGCGCAGGACCGGCGCTTCAGCCTGGAGGTGATCCGGTGGGCACGGCCTCCCGGCAGCAGCCGCAAGGACGGCGTGCCCGCCGAGGGCTATCCCCGTCAGAGGGTGCGTACCGACCCGGACTTCCCGCAGCGCGACTACGCCTGGCGTCACGACTGGGGCAGCCGCGCGGACCAGAAGGGTGCGGTGGCGACCGGGGTCGTGGCGCTGCTCACCACGGCGGGCGACAGCCGCCGGGAATGGATCGACACCGGGCAGGCGCTCCAGCACGTGCTGCTGCACGCCTCGGCGTACGGGGTCAGCGCCGCCTTCCACACCCAGGCGCTGGAGATGGACCCGCTGCGCGAGTTCATCCGGCAGGAGGTCTGCTCGGGCAAGTACCCGCAGATGATCATGCGGTTGGGCGTCACCTTCGACGACAAGGGCTCGGTGCGCCGCCCCCCTGTCCGAGCTCCTGGACTGAGGGACCGGACTGAGGGACCGGACTGAGGGACTGGACTGAGGGACCGGACTGAAGGCCCGCCGACACCGGCCGGCGCGGGCGGGCTAGACGGCCGTCGCGATGGGCCGGCCGGTCAGCCGGCGGCCGGACACCTGCTCGGCCTCGACCACGATGTAGTGGTCGTGGTCGCCGGGCGCCCACGGGACCAGCGGAAGCGCGTTCAGCCGGGTGAGCTCGGCGGGATCGGTCACCGCGCGAGCATGCCCGACGGCCGTGACCGACCAGCCCGTCCGCAGCGCGGGGTCGAGGTCGTCGGCCTCGAACGCCACCACGCTGCGCCGGGTGGCGGCCGCCAGCTTCGACCCGGACGAGGTACGGATCACGATGCTCTCGCCGACGAGGCGGAAGTTGACCGGCTGTACGGCGGGCAGGGCGCGATCGGTGAACACGATCCGCCCGATCGGCACGGACGACAGCAGGCGCAGACACTCCTCGCGGGAGAGCACCTGTAGTCCGGACGTATCGAGTCGCATGGTTCCAGCATCACCCCGCCGCACCCTCCGCGAGCAGGGACGAAAGTCCCCTCGATCCCGCCGATCAGCCCGGGGCGGACGGGGAGAAGGACTCAGGCCGTAACGGCTCGCCGGGACGACCCCGGCGCGGCCTGACCTGGGGCTTAAGGGCACCAAGGTCCTCCGTGGCCGGGGCCGGTCGGCGCTACGGCGCGGACCTGTCGTGCCGGAGGCCGGCGTTCCTGCTGACGCCCTCAGCGGCGTCTTCTCCGGCCTCGCGGGGCTGGCGTGGGAGTGCCACGATCATGCGCCCGCCTCCGGCGCCGGAGGCGGGCGTCGGCGTTCCCGGAGGACGACGGCCGTCCGCGAACGGGCGGATCAGGACCAATGGCATCTCGGCCTGGGACTTCCTCCTCCGGTGCCGCGACGCCGTCTTCGCGAGAGTGGAAGCAGGAGGAACGAACGTCGTGAGCAAGGGCACGGCGTCCCGAACCACACGGCCCGTCCCGGTCGCGGTGGTCCGGCCACGTATCGAGGAGGCGTCATGACCGTCGAAACGCTGACCGCCGGACAGGTGATGAGCCGAATCCTGGTCGCCGTCAGACCGGACGAGTCACCGCTGATGGCCTGGGAGCTGATGCGCCGGGCCGGCGTGCACCACCTGCCGATCGTGGACGGGCGGAACGTGCTGGGCATCCTGACCAGCGAGCGGCTGGCCGCCTCCTGGTCGGGCGGGCCGCAGGAGCAGTCGAGCCGCCAGGTCCACACCCTGCTCGAGCGCGGCCCGCGGCCACGCGTACGGCCGGACACGCCGCTGCCCCGGGTCGCGGCCGTGATGCTGGACGCCGGGTGCGACGCCGTGCCCGTGCTGTCCGGCGACGGGCTGGTCGGCCTGGTCACGGCCCGCGACGTGCTGGTGGCGGTCGCCGGCCGCGCCCAGCCGGCCGCGGACGCCGGCGAGGTGGTCACCGGGATGTTCCACCTCGAACCCGTCCTGCCATCCCGGACCCGATAGGAGACGAACGATGGACGCGCTGGTCGTCTACGAATCCATGTACGGCAACACCCAGCAGATCGCCGAGGCGGTGGCCCGGGGACTGGCCGCCGGGATGGCGGCCGAGGCGGTGGAGGTCGGTGCCGCGCCGGCGCTCGTGGGGGAGGACGTGCGGCTGCTCGTGGTGGGCGGCCCGACGCACGCCTTCTCCATGAGCCGCGCCTCCACCCGGCAGTCCGCCGCCCAGCAGGCCGGAGGGGCGCTCGTCTCGCACGGGGACGGCGTACGGGAGTGGCTGGCGGCCCTGCGCACGTCGTCGGCCGGGCTCGGCTCGGCCGCCTTCGACACCCGCATTGCCAAGCCCCGCATGCCCGGCTCGGCCGCACACGGCATCGCCGGACGGCTCCGCCGCCACGGCGTCCGGGCCGTCGTCCCGGCGCAGAGCTTCTACGTCACGGGCACGCAGGGGCCGCTGGTGGAAGGCGAGCTGGAACGCGCCCGGCAGTGGGGCGAGACCCTGGCCGCCCTGTTCCCAACCCCGGCCACCTGACCGCCGTGAAGCCCGGGGTGTGAGGCCCCGGGTGCGCGCCGGGCAGCGGGCCGGGTGCGCCGTCGGGGGTGGGAGGTGGGGCGGCGCCGGGGCGCGAGGCGGGGCGGTGGCGGGTGTGACGGCGGGGACGTTTGCTTGTGGCGGGCTCGGGGGGACAAGCTGGGCGGATCGCTGATGACGATGGAGAGGAACCGCCCTCGTGACGACCGAAAGGCTGCGGCGCAAGCCGTACGAGAAGCAGCTCTTCCGCCTTCAGGCGGAGCTGGTGAAGCTGCAGGAGTGGGTGAAGGCCGAGGGGCAGCGGCTGGTCGTGATCTTCGAGGGGCGGGACGCCGCGGGCAAGGGGAGCACGATCAAGCGGGTCACCGAATACCTCAACCCGCGGGTGACCAAGATCGTCGCGCTGCCCGCCCCCACCGAGCGGCAGCGCACGCAGTGGTACTTCCAGCGCTACGTCGAGCACCTACCGGCCGCGGGCGAGATCGCGCTGTTCGACCGGAGCTGGTACAACCGGGCCGGGGTCGAGCGGGTGATGGGGTTTTGCACCCAGGAGGAATACACCCGGTTCCTCCACCAGTGCCCGATCTTCGAGCGGTTGCTGGTGGAGGACGGGATCATGCTGCGCAAATACTGGTTCTCGGTCAGCGACACCGAGCAGGAACGGCGCTTCCGTGACCGGCTGGAGGATCCGATGCGGCGCTGGAAGCTGTCGGAGATGGACCTGGAGTCGATCACGAGGTGGGAGGAGTACTCGCGGGCCAAGGACGAGATGATGATCCACACACACATCCCCGAGGCGCCGTGGTACGAGGTGGAGAGCGAGGACAAGCGGCGGGCCAAGATCAACATGATCTCCCACCTGCTGTCCACGATTCCGTACCAGGAGGTACGGCGCCCGCCGCTGAAGATCCCGCCCCGCCCCGCTTCCACGGGGTACCGCCGGCCGCCGAGGGTGGAGACGCTGGTGCCCGACGTCACCACCTGACGGCCACCGGTGAGGCTGCGGTCCCGGCCGGATGGTGCCGCAGAACGGGTCACGAGCCCGGGTCACGGGACCGCCGCCTGGCGCGCAGGAGGGCGGCGACGGCCGCACCCGCCCCCGCGCCCGCAGCGGCGGCGACGGCGGCGACGACGAGCACGCCCGTGCCCGCCCTCCACCCGCCCCCAACGCCTCGCCCGCCCCGCTGGCCCCGATCAGCCAGCGGGCCTCGAACGCCCCTGAGGCCCTGCCTGCCCCGATCGGCCAGCATGCCTCGAACGCCCCTGCCCCTGAGGCCCTGCCTGTCCCGATCGGCCAGCAAGCCTCTAAGGCCCCCAAGGCCCCGCCGATCGGCCCGCTTGTCCCCGTAGCCCCGCCGGCCCCGACCGGGCCGCCTGCCCGGAAGGGGGAGACCGTCGGCGATGGACGTGGCGGCCACGGTGGCGGTTTCGGTGGTGGCCTGGCGGTGGATCGCCCGGGACGCCCGCTCGACGTCCCCCGCCCCCACCCGATGCCGTTGTTCATGCGCTCTCATCCGGCCGTCCGTCCTTTCCCGTCATGAAATCCTGCGGACCGGCGCCCGCCGCGCTGTCCGCGTGGCCCTACCCGGCACCGCCCCCCGTATCCATGTGTTTGAGCACGTCATCGCGAGGCAGAGGACTCCTGTGACTGTGACGCTCGCGCTGGCGGGTGACACGATGCTCGGCCGTGGCGTCGCCGACCTGCTGGCCAGATCATCCGAACCGGAGGCGTTCGTGTCGGACGGCGTCCGCGCGTGGCTCTCCGAGGCCGACCTGACCCTGCTGAACCTCGAATGTTGCGTCTCCGACCGGGGCAGCCCGTGGAGCGCTCCCGGCAAACCGTTCCACTTCCGCGCCCCGTCGCACGCCGTGGAGCTGCTCGCCGAGCTCGGCGTCAGCTGTGTCACGCTGGCCAACAACCATGCCCTGGACTACGGCCACGAAGCGCTGCTGGACACCCGTGCCCTGCTCGAACGCGCCGAGATCCGCGTGGCGGGCGCGGGCGGCGACCTGGAGCGGGCGCGCGAGCCGGTCGTGCTGGTCGTGAACGGGCTGCGCATAGCCGTCATCTCCGTCACCGACCACCCCCCGGACTACGCCGCCACCCCCGACCGGCCCGGCGTGGCCTACGCCGACCTGCAGTCCGGCGTCCCGGCCTGGCTGACGGACACGGTGGCACGAGCGCGTACGGAGGTGGACGTCGTGCTGGTCAGCCCCCACTGGGGCCCCAACATGACGACCGGCCCGCTGCCGTACGTCCGCGCGGCGGCCACGATCCTGGCCGACGCGGGAGCCACGCTGATCGCCGGCCACTCCGCGCACGTCCCCCACGGAGTCGCCCCGCCCGTCCTGTACGACATGGGGGACTTCCTCGACGACTACCTGGTGGATCCGGACCTGCGCAACGACCTGTCGCTGCTGTTCCTGGTGACCATCGACGAGCTCGGCCCGGTACGGCTGCGCGCCGTGCCGCTCAAGCTCGACTACTGCCACACCCTCCTGGCCACCGGCGAGGAGCGCGACTGGCTCGGCCGGCGTTTCATCGGCGCGTGCGCCAAGCTCGGCACCACGGCCGCGTGGGAGGACGGCCTGCTCACCGTGGACATGCGCTGAGGGGAGAGATGGAGGGCCGGTCCGTGGGCCGGCCCTATTCTCACCGCCTTCGCGTCATGCCCATGCCGCACGTGACCAGGCCCAGAATGAGGATGATCGCGCCGACAATGACGTTCGTGATGATCCCCGACGTGTTCGTCTCACCCCTGATCACCCAGGGTGCCAATATGGTCCACACCCCGATGAGGGGTGCGGTCCACGCGATGCCGTACGTGCGGCCGTACGCCGAGCTGAAGCCCAGCGCCAGCAGCGCCACGGCGATCCCGGTGACCAGGTTGTTCACGGTGAGCGCCCCGAGGTTGGTGAATCCCACGATCCACGGCGACAGCGCCAGGAAGAGCCCGGCCAGCAGGGTCAGCCCGTCCGCCGCCTGAACCGCCGGATTGGCCGCGGCTACCTCGTACCTCTCCCGCATGCTGATGATGTCGGGATGCCGCTCCATCTCGCGGGTCATCGGTGACATCACCTCCCGATTGCGTTGACGGGACCTTCTCCCGTCGCCCGCCTCCCACTACCCACTTCCGGCCGTCTCACACCAGCGGAGGGCCCGTTGACCTGCGACGACGGGCGTGGCGCAGCACGGCGGCCCCGGCGAAGTAGGCGACCAGGGCCGGGGTGGGCAGCCCTGCCACGCCGTGGTCGCCCGGACCGGCCGACGCGGCGCCGAGCAGCCCGGCCAGCACCCCCGCCGTCCCGGCCAGCGCCGGCACGACCGGCGCGGCGCGGGGATCGGGCAGCGGGCCGGAGCGCTGCTCGATGGGCCCGAACACCGCCACCAGCACCCCGAGGATCAGGGCCAGCACGACGATCCACGGCACCCGCAGCAGCACCCAGGCCGTCGAACCGGCCGGCGGGTCCGGCAGCACCCCCGTCGGATACAGCGCCAGCACCCCCAGCACGGCGGCCGTCATGTGCCACAGGAACAACGTCATGATCACGGAGTTGACCGCGACCACCACCGTCCACGGGCGCAGCCGCCGCAGCCACCGGTTGACCGGGTCCTGCAGCCACATGGCCAGACCCGTCTGCGCGACGGCCAGCGCCAGCAGTGCCAGGCTGGGCGGCGAGGTGTTCACCCCCACCATGCTGATCGGGTACGGGCCGGGCACGGTCAGCGCGACCAGCGCGGCGAGCCCGCCGAGGGCGAGCGGCAGCGCGACGGAGCGCCGCGCCGGCAGGCGCCCGTCCTGCCAGGCGAAGCCGGCCTGGTGGACGGCCAGCCAGGCGAACAGGAAGTTCCCCTGGTCGACGTACGGAATGTGCCACGCCATCCGCGCCGCGTCACCCACGCCGACGAGGACGACCAGCACGACCGGCACGGCCAGTCCGTACCGGCGGTGCAGGGCATGCGTGAGCGGGGTCAGCACCACGACGGCCAGGTAGACCACGAGGAACCACAGCGGGATCGCCGCCGCCCAGACGCCCATCCCGATCAGCGCGGAATCGGCGCCCAGCGCCCGCGCCGACAGGGCGGCCACGGTCAGCACGCCCAGCAGCGCCGTGGTGGGCCGGACGAGCCGGTCGGTACGCCGCAGGATCCAGCTCGACGCGGTGCCGCCGCCGTCCCGATGGGAGGTGAAGGAGGCCGCGTTGGCGAAACCGCCGACCAGGAAGAAGATCGGCATGACCTGGAACAGCCAGGTCAGCGGCCGGGTCCAGGGTACGGTCTCCAGGGCGCTGCCGCCGTGCAGGCCACCGTCGTCGCTCACGTACACGACCAGCCAGTGGCCCATGACCACGGCCGCGATCGCGACCGCGCGCAGCAGGTCGACCTGACGGTCCCGGCGCGCCGGCGTGTCCGCGGCCAGCCGGCGAATCCGCCGCAGCGTTCCCATGAGCGTCGTCAACGAGGCCGGTCACAGGTAGGGGCCGGTCAGGTCCGGCTGGTCCTCCTCGGGGAGGCGCGGTTCGGGCCGGGCCACGACGTGCGGCTCGACGTCCGGCCCGGGCTCGGTCCCCGGATCGAGCACGGTGATGGCGAGATCGCCGTCCCTGACCCCGATGTGCGCGCGCTGGTCCCGCCTCAGCGTGCCGTCCAGCAGCAGCCGCGACAGCGTGTTGTCGAGCTTGCGCTGGATCGTCCGGCGCAGCGGCCGGGCCCCGAAGTGCGGCTGGTACCCCTCATGCGCCAGCCAGTCCACGGCCGCCGGCTCGAGCTCCAGCACGACGCCCTGGGCGTGCAGCCGCCGCCGGGTGTCCTCCAGCAGCAGGACGGTGATCTGCCGGAGCTGCTCGGCGTCGAGGCCGCGGAAGACGATGATCTCGTCGACCCGGTTGAGGAACTCCGGCCTGAACCGCATCTGCAGCAGCCGCATGAGCTGGCCGCGCAGCCCCCGGGCGGCCTCGCCCGGATGGGACATGATGAGGTCCGCGCCCAGGTTGGAGGTCATGATCAGCACGGTGTTCCGGAAGTCCACCGTACGGCCCTGCGCGTCGGTCAGCCGCCCGTCGTCCAGCACCTGCAGCAGCAGGTTGAACACGTCGGGGTGGGCCTTCTCGATCTCGTCCAGCAGCAGGACCGAGTACGGCTTGCGCCGCACCTGCTCGGTGAGCTGGCCCGCCTCCTCGTAACCGACGTATCCCGGCGGGGCGCCGACCAGCCGGGAGACGGTGTGCCGCTCCTGGAACTCGCTCATGTCGAGCCGGATCATCCGCTCCTGCTCGCCGAACAGCGACTCGGCCAGCGCGCGGGCCAGCTCCGTCTTGCCGACCCCGGTGGGCCCGAGGAACAGGAAGGAGCCGATGGGCCGGTCGGGGTCGCTCATTCCGGCCCGGGAGCGGCGTACCGCCTCGGACACCGCCGCGACCGCCTCGTCCTGGCCGATCACCCGCTGGTGCAGGTGCTCCTCCAGGGCCAGCAGCCGGTCCTTCTCCTCCTGGGTGAGCTGGGAGACGGGGATGCCGGTGGCGCGGGAGACCACCTCGGCGATCTCGTTCGGGGTGACCTCGGCGACCCCGCGCCGGCAGCCGCGGGCCTGCCCGACCTGGGACTGCAGACCGGCGATCTCGTCGCGCAGCTCGCGGGCGCGTTCGTAGTCCTCGCACTCCACCGCCTGCTGCTTCTCCCGCTGCCGGTGCTCCAGCTGCTCCTCCAGCTCGCGGGTGCCGGCCGGCGTGGTCCTGGTCTGCAGCGCCACCCGGGCGCCCGCCTGGTCCATCAGGTCGATGGCCTTGTCGGGCAGGAACCGGTCGGAGACGTAGCGGTCGGACAGCTCGGCCGCGGCGACGAGCGCGTCGTCGGTGAACTTGACCTGGTGGTGGGCCTCGTACCGGTCGCGCAGGCCGCGCAGGATCTCGATGGTGTCGGCGACGCTCGGCTCGGGCACCAGGATGGGCTGGAAGCGCCGCTCCAGCGCGGCGTCCTTCTCGATGTGCCGGCGATACTCCTCCAGCGTGGTGGCGCCGATCACGTGCAGCTCGCCGCGGGACAGGGCGGGCTTGAGCATGTTCGCGGCGTCGATGGAGCCCTCCCCGCC
The DNA here is from genome assembly GCF_040674815.1 of Nonomuraea sp. NPDC049709. Taxonomy (NCBI): domain Bacteria; kingdom Bacillati; phylum Actinomycetota; class Actinomycetes; order Streptosporangiales; family Streptosporangiaceae; genus Nonomuraea; species Nonomuraea sp. NPDC049709. The sequence continues at coordinate 30,752 of NZ_JBFANM010000056.1, read as the reverse complement.
GCCCGCGCCCACGACGGTGTGCAGCTCGTCGATGAAGATGACGAGCTCCTCGCGGTTCGCGCGGATCTCCTCCATGACCTTGGTCAGGCGCTCCTCGAACTCGCCGCGGTACTTCGTGCCCGCCACCATCCCGGCCAGGTCCACCTGGACCACGCGCTTGTCCTTGAGCGTGTCGGGCACCTCGCCGTCCACGATGTGCTGCGCCAGCCCCTCGACGATCGCGGTCTTGCCGACGCCCGGCTCGCCCAGCAGAGCCGGGTTGTTCTTGGTCCGCCTCGACAGCACCTCCACCGCCTGCATGATCTCGTTGTCACGGCCGACCACGGGGTCGATCGCGCCCTCCCGGGCGACGGCCGTCAGATCCCGGCCGTACTGGTCGAGGGTGGGGGTGCTGCTGGGCGCCGGCTGCTGGCCCGCCAGCGGCTCGGCGGCCCCCATGCCCTCCGGCGCGAACGACTGCGGGGTGACGCGCGCCCCGCGCAGCAGCCGGCCCGCCGTCGAGTGGGGATTGGCCGCCAGGGCGAGCACCAGGTGCTGCGCCCCGATGTACGACGCGCCCGTGGCGTGCGCCACCTGCCGGGCGTCCAGCAGCGCCCGCTTGGCCGCCGGGGCCAGCGGCATGGGGCCCTGGCGCGGCTCGCCCTGCTCGACGGCCTGCTCAACCTCTCCCGCCAGCGCCGCCGGATCCGCTCCCGCCTGCTCCAGCTGCCTCCGGGTCGCCTCCACCTGCGTGGCGGCCCACAACAGGTGCTCGGTGTCGAGGTAGTCGGCGCCCCACTCGGCCGCCTTCTCCGCCGCCGTCCGCAGCAACTCGATCGTGTCCTCGCTGAGCAACCGCTCGATGTCCACGCGACGGGGGAACGCCGGTGGGCCGAGCCCGAAGAACCTGGCCAGCAGATCATCCATCGGGCCGTAGCCGTAATGCCAATAATCACCCGTAGTCATCGATCCTCCCCTCAGGTATCGCCCGTCACGCCCGTCTACCCATGACATCAATCGACAACCACGGCAATTCCGGAGCTATCGGTCAGGCGGCCGGATAGCGGGCACAAGACGCCGCTGCCGGCGAAGGGGCGGACGATGACATCGACCATGGGCAGCGGGCCACCGTCGGCGGCGCCTCCCGGTGACGTGAACTGACCGCGGAGGAACCGCCCGAGTGACGAGAAACACCCGACCATCCGCGTGACCAGCGGCGATGCGCGGGTAAGGGAGGGCGGACAGCTATCCGCGGGAGGCAAGATGCGCTCCTCCATCTCTCTGGGCCGCATCGGCGGAGTCCAGGTCGGGCTCAACGTCAGCGTGCTGGTCATCGTCGTCATCCTGGTCGTGGGGCTGGCCTACGGACACTTCCCCGCGGTCTTCCCCGGCCGCTCCCCCGTGGAGTATCTGCTGGCCGGGCTGACCTCGGCCGTGCTGTTCCTGGGGTCCCTGCTCGCCCACGAGCTGGCCCACGCCGTGACGGCCCGCCGGAACGGCATCGAGGTGGCGCACATCACCCTGTGGCTGCTCGGCGGGGTCGCCGAACTGCGCGGCCAGCCCCGCACGCCCGGCGCCGACATGAGGATCGCCGCCGTTGGCCCCGTGACGAGCCTGCTGGCGGGGGTGCTGTTCGGCGCCATGGCGGTGCTGGTCTCCGCCATGACGGGGACGTCGCTGCCCTCCGGCGTGTTCCTGTACCTGGCCGGGGTGAACGTGCTGCTCGCCGTGTTCAACCTCATCCCGGCCGCGCCACTGGACGGCGGGCGGGTGCTGCGCGCGGCCCTGTGGGCGCGCTGGCGGGACCGCGCCAGGGCGGCGATCGCCGCGGCCCGCGCCGGCCGGGTCTTCGGGTACGTGCTCATCGCCCTGGGCTTCCTGCAGGTCGTCACCGGGCTCGGCTTCGAGGGGCTGTGGCTGGTCCTGATCGGCCTGTTCCTGGTCAACGCCGCCACCGCTGAGGAGCAGCAGACCCGGCTCGGCACCCTGCTGTACGGGCTGCGGGTGGGCGACGTGATGTCGGCCCGGCCCGTCGTCGCGCACCCCGGCCAGACCGTGGCGGACCTGATCGACCAGGTCGTGATGCACCGGCGGCTGTCCACGTACCCGCTGGTGGACGACGACGGCGTGTTCACCGGGCTGGTGACGCTCAACCGCATCCGCAGGGTGCCCCCGCAGGACCGCGCCGCGAAGAGGCTGAGCGACATCGCCTGCCCGCCGGACGAGGTGGCGCGGTCCGGCCCGGACGAGCCGCTGACGGAGCTGCTGAGCCGGATGGGCGGCTGCACGGACGGGCGCGCGGTCGTCCTCGACGCGAGCGGGCACCTGATCGGCCTGCTGACCCCCACCGACCTCAGCCGGGTGGTCGCGACCGCCGGCCTGCGCGGCGCCGGCCGCACTCCCCACCGGGAACGCCACAACGTCTGAACAGGGCGGACCTTCCCGCGTTCCCGCGTGCGGCGCGGACCGGACGGCTAAGGTGGGCGTCCGAAACTCGCGATCTCCCGGCACGTACGGGCCCGGGCCGCGGGCGAGCACACGGGAGGGGAGCATGCGCGACCGGCGTGCCCGCCACCTCATGGGAGCCGCCGCCGGCGTCGCGGCGATCGTCCCCGTCTACTACCTCACCGAGGCCGCCGCCAGGGCCCTGCGCACGGCCACCGCCGCGTTCGGTCCCGCGCCCGCCGGCCTGGGCTACCTGGCGGCGGTGGCCCTGCTCGTCACCCTCCTCACCGCCTGGCCCGCGGCCGCCCTCGGCTGCGGGGTGCCCCTGGCCGCGGCGGGCGTGCTGTTCGCCCTCGACCTGGACGCCGCGGTCGGCGTGGCCGCCACCCTGCCCTGGGCGCGGACCGGCGGGCTGCCGTGGTCCCCGCCGGACGGCGTGCCGTGGGCGGAGCTGGGCGAGCCGCCCGGCACCCTGGCCGGGACGAGCGGCCTGTACGCGCTCATCGGCGCCGTCCTGGTGCTCTCGGCGGTGCTCCCGGCCCGCTTGCGATCTATCCTGGACAGGTGAACGGGCGGGATCCGGATCGGCGCAGTGCGCTGCTCGACGCGGCCGACCGGGTCATCATGAAGGAGGGCCCCGGGGTCTCGATGGCGGCCATCGCCGCCGAGGCGGGCATCACCAAGCCCATCCTCTACCGCCACTTCGGCGACAAGCACGGCCTCTACCAGGCCCTGGCCGACCGGCACGTGCGCAGGGTCATCGCCCAGCTCCGGCCCGAGTTCGCCGCGGCGGGGCCCGACCTGCGCGAGCGGGCCAGGTCGGCCATCGACGTCTACCTCGACCTGGTCTCGGCCAACCTCAACCTCTACCGGTTCCTGTTCCACCGGGCCGGCGCCGAGGACAGCAGGGTCCGCTCCCACATGACCTCGCTGGTGCGCAGCCTGGGGGAGGAGCTCGGCGGCGTGCTGGCCGCCGAGCGGGTGGTGCCCGACCCGGTGCGCGCCCAGGTGCTCGGGCACGCCTTCGTCGGCATGGTGCAGACGACCGGCGACTGGTGGCTCGACCACCGGGAGGTGGACCGGGCGCAGGTGGTGGAGGGCCTGGTGGACGTGATCGCCGCCGCGGTCGCTCCCCGGCCGGAAGGGCCGGTGCCCGGACGGGTCACTCCCCGAAGCGCGACAGCCGCCCGCGGCGCCGGGCATAGCTGAGCGCCCACGCGAACAACCCCAGCGTCCCGGCCAGATAGCCGACGTTGATGGCGCTCGCCCAGGCCAGCCGGTCCCACGGCACCGCCCCGCCCGCCATGACCGTGCGCATGCCCTCGAACACGTGCGAGGCCGGCAGGAACCAGGCCGCCGTCTGCAGCGGCGCCGGCAGCACCGAGATCGGGTAGAAGATCCCGGCCAGCGGCTGCACCACGAACACCAGCGACCAGGCGATCACCTGCGCCTTCTCGCCGAAGCGGAGCACCGCCGCGATGCCGACCAGCCCCAATGACCAGCCCAGCATGAGCAGCACCCCCATGAACGGCACCAGCCCGACCCCCATGGCGCTCACCCCGAACCCGTACAGCGCGTAGGCCAGCCCGGCCATCACCGCCACCGCGAAGGCCACCTTGCCCAGCGAGAACAGCACCAGCCCCACCAGGTATTCGACGCTGGACAGCGGGCTGACCTGCACGTTGAGCAGGTTGCGCGACCAGATGTCCTCGAGGAAGGCGATCGAGATCTCGTTGCTGGCCTTCTGCAGGACCTGCCACAGCAGCACCGCGCCGAGCAGGAACGACACCACGAACGGCACCCGCTGCGTCTGCAGGAACGACGTGACGAACCCCCACAGCACCAGCTCGACCGTCGGCCAGAACAGGATCTCGAACACCCGGACCGGGCTGCGCCGCAGCGCCGCGAAGTCACGCCGGACCACGCCCAGCACCCGGGTGCGCCGGGCGGCCAGGCTCAACGGGGGCAGGGTCAGATGCGTCATCCGCGGGCCACCTTAAGGAACACCTCTTCCAGGTCCTCGGCACCGTAGTGCCCGGCCAGCTCCGCCGCGCTGCCGGCCGCCACGATCTCGCCCCCGGACAGGAAGTGGATCCGGTGGCACATGCGCTCGACCTCCCGCATGTTGTGCGAGGTGATCAGCATGGAGCTGCCGCTCTCCCCGGCCACGCGGGACAGCAGCCCCCGGATCCGGTCGCCGGCGTCGGGGTCGAGGTTGGCCGTGGGCTCGTCGAGCACCAGCAGCCGGGGCGCGTTGAGCAGCGCCTTGGCCAGCTGCACGCGGGTGCGCTGGCCGGACGACAGCGCCATCACCTGCCGCCTGCTGATCGGGCCCAGCTCGAACAGCTCGATCAGCTCGTCCACCCGCAGGCGGGGGCGGCGCACCGCGTACAGGCGGGCGAAGGCGTCGAGCACCTCGTGCACGCGCAGCACCCCGGGCAGATCCACGTAGCTCGCGGCGAAGTTGACCTGGCTCAGGACCTCGACCCGGTGCCGGGCCAGCTCCATCCCGAACATCTCGATGGTGCCCGCGTCGGGAGTGATCAGGCCGAGCAGCATGTGCAGGGTGGTCGACTTGCCCGCGCCGTTGGGGCCGAGCAGCGCGACGACCTCGCCCTCACCGACGGTCAGGCTCACGTCGCGAACGGCCGTGACCGCCCCGAACCGCTTGACCAGATGGGAAGCTCGCAGGATGGTCACCGACCAAGCGTGCGGTCAGGAAGGGCGGCCAGGCAACGGGTTTTCCCGCAGCAGCCGCAGCAGGTCCCACTCGTTCTCGCACACCCGCCGCCCGATCGCGGCCAGCTCGACCGACCGCGCGCCGCCGCGCAGGTGCCGCATGGTCTGCATGACGCAGATGATGCCCCACTTCAGCACGCCGAACGTCTCCCACCAGCGCAGCGCGTCACGGTCGACCGCCTGCCCGCCGGCCTCCTCGTAGGCGTGGATGAGGTCGCTGTAGTCGCCGAACCCGCCCACCGGCAGCTCGGAGCCGAACCGCCACGCCTTCACGCACAGCCAGCCCAGGTCCTCCAGCGGGTCGCCGGTGTGCGCGAGCTCCCAGTCGAGCACCGCCCTGATCCCCTCGGGCCCGACGATGAGGTTGCCGTTGCGGAAGTCGCCGTGCACGACCGTCGGCCGCCGGCTGCGCGGGCGGGATGCGGCCAGCCGTCGCAACGCCAGCTCGAACACCGGATGCGGCTCGCCGAGCTGGTCCAGCACGTCCCGCCAGCGCAGCAGCGGGTCCTGCCCCTGATCCTCCGTCACCGGGACCGCCGACAGCGGCATGCGGTGGATGGCGGCCAGCGCCTGCCCGCACTGCCGGGCCAGCCGGGGCCGCGCCGCCGCGTAGGCGTCGTCGCGCAGGATCTTGCGCGGGATCGTCTCGCCGGGGACGCGGGTCATGAGGATGTACGACTCCCCGCAGGCGATGATCCGCGGCACCGGCACGCCGGCCCCGGCGGCGGCCCGCATCAGCCTCGCCTCGGCGGCCAGGCCGGAACCCGCCTCCGTGGGGGCGCCGGGCGAGTCGAGCCGCAGGATCAGCTCGTGCCTGCCGCCGTCCTGGGTGACGACGTCGAGGGCCCAGGTCTCCCGCGAGGCCCCGCCGGGCAGCCGGACGGAGGACCCGATCGCCGCGCCGGCCCCGAACACCTCACGGGTGATCGTCTGCGGGTCGGTCATTGGCGGCCGAACTCCCAGGTGCCGCCCGCCGCGTACGAGCCCAGGATCCGCCGCCCCACCGAGTCGATGTGCACCTCGTCGGGCCCGTCGTAGATGCGCCCCGCCCGCGCGTGCCGGTACATCCGGTCCAGTGGCGTGTCGGGGGTCAGGCCGGCGGCGCCGTACACCTGGATGGCCCGGTCGATCACGTTGTGCAGCATCCGCGCGCCCACCACCTTGATCGCCCCGATCTCCACCCGGGCCTGCGAGCCCGCGTCGATCGCCTCGGCGGCGTGCAGCGTGAGGAGGCGGGCGGACTGGATCTCGGCGTAGGAGTCGAACACGTGCTGGCGCATGAGCTGCTTGGCGGCCAGTGGCTCCCCGAAGGCGGTGCGCTCGTGCAGCCGCCGGCACATCAGGTCGAAGGCCCGCTGCGCCTGCCCCAGCCACCGCATGCAGTGGAAGATCCGCCCGGGCCCGAGCCGCTTCTGCGCGATGACGAACCCCTGCCCGCGCGGCCCGAGCAGGTTCGACGCCGGCACGCGGACGTCCTCGTAGCGCACCTCGCAGTGCGCCCCGTCGAGGCCCAGCACCGGCGTCTCGCGCACGATCGTGTAGCCGGGGGTGTCCGTCGGCACCAGGATCATGGAGAAGGCCAGGTGGGGTGGCGCGTCCGGCTCGGTCCTGCACATCACGGTCGTGTACGCCGCCCGCGACGCCCCGGTCGTGAACCACTTGTGCCCGTTGATCACCCACTCGTCCCCGTCGAGCACCGCGGCCGTGCCGATCTGCGTCGGGTCGCTGCTGGAGACGCTCGGCTCGGTCATCGCGAAGCTCGGGGAGATGTCGCCGCGCACCAGCGGCTCCAGGTAGCGCTCCCGCTGCTCGGGCGAGGCGTGCTCGTGCAGCATCAGGGAGTCCTGGAGGGTGTAGGTGCCCAGCGCGAGCTGCCCGTACTCGCTGCGGCCCTGCACCTCGTTGACGTAGACGTAGTCGAGGAACGGCAGCCCGCCGCCGCCCAGCTCGCGGGGGTGGCCGAGCGCCCACAGGCCCTCCTTCTTGGCCTCCGCCCGCAGCTCCTCCAGCGCCGTCGCGGCCGCCGGCCCGCCCGCGTGCAGGACGGGCTCGGCGGGCTCGACCCGCTCGGTCATGAACGCGTACACGGCATCGCGGATCGGGCGTACGCCGTCGGGGATGGCGAAGGTCATGAAACGATCCCATCCCGAAACCCCGGCGGCGGTCAACGGCTGCGCGGCGGCCGATCAGGGCAGCCAGCTGACCCGGCCGTGCAGGAAGGCGTACCCGACGAAGGCGACGGCGTCGATGAGCGTGTGCGCGACCACCAGCGGCATGGCCCGCCCCCATCGCTGGTACAGCCGCCCGAACACCAGCCCCATCACCACGTTCCCGACGAACCCGCCGAACCCCTGGTACAGGTGGTACGCCCCGCGCAGCAGCGACGACACCACCACGGCCTTCCACGGCGACCACCCGGCCTGCCCGAGCCGGTGCAGCAGGTAGCCGGCGACCAGCACCTCCTCCAGCACGCCGTTCTGCGCCGCCGCCAGCAGCAGCACCGGCACCTGCCACCACACCTCGGGCAGTTGCCCGGGCACGACGGTCAGGTTCACCCCCGCCGCCCACACCGCCAGGTAGAACGCCAGCCCGGAGCCGCCGATCGCGGCCGCCAGCGCCGCCCCGCGCGCCAGGTCGCCCCCGGGCTTGCGCAGGTCGGCGCCGATCGTCCGCAGCGACTCCCCGGAGCGCACCAGCAGGTACGCCACCAGCCCCACCGGCGCCACCGAGATCGCGATCTGGACGAGCTGCAGCGCCAGGTCCAGCCAGGGCCGGTCGGGTGCCATCGATCCGACGAGCACGGCCCGCTGGCCCTTGAGCTCCCGCGGCGCCGTGAGCGCACCGATCAGCCGCACGAGCGCCACCAGGGCGCTGGCGCCGAGCGAGACCGAGAACACGACGAGGACCTCGGCCCGGATGAGCTTCGGCCCGAGCACCGGGGCGGGTGCGGCGGGGGACTGAGTGTGCATGTGCGCAGATTAGTCGGTACATGATCGGATGCCGATAAAAGCGACATTCCGCCTGGTAGCCGGATGTTCCTTGGGAGCGGGGTCCCGGTCTGCTAAGGAGGTGCTGTGAGGCGTACCGATCCGCACGACGTCCCCACCGCGGCCGAGCTCGTGGCCGCCGTGCGCGACTTCCTCCAGACCGATGTGCTCCCGGCGGTCGACGGCCGGGTCCGCTACCACACCCGCGTCGCCATCAACGTGCTCGGCATGGTGGAGCGGGAGATCGAGCTCGGCCCCGAGCAGGCCGAGCGGCACGCCGCCCGCCTGGCGGAGCTGGGCGTGGCGGGCGACGCCGAGCTGGCCGCCGCCATCCGGGAGGGCCGCGTCGCGGACGACGCGGCCCTCGTGACCGCCCTCGAACAGGCGGTACGCGCGAAGCTGGAGGTGGCCAACCCCGCCTATCCGGGTGAGGTCAGTGGGAGCCGGTCAGATCCAGGTCCTTGACCTCCGGGTCACCCTCGTCGGCGAAGTAGTCGTTCCGGGCGGTCGCGTCCTTCCCGTCGGCCACCTTGGCGGCCCGGAAGATCAGCGTGCCCACGGCCGCCACGATCAGGTTGACGCCCAGCGCCAGGAACCCGGCGTAGATCGTCATCTTGGTGTCGAAGCCCAGGTTCGCCAGCCCGAACGCCGAGCCGCCGAAGTGCTGCTTGCCGTTGGCCGGGTTCGGGATGAGGTAGAGCATCCACATGCCCGCTCCCAGGCCGGCCGCCCAGCCCGCGATCAGGCCGCCCTTGTGGAACCAGCGGGTGTAGAGGCCCAGCCCCACCGACGGCAGGGTCTGCAGGATGATCACGCCGCCGATGAGCTGCAGGTCGATCGAGAACTGCGGGTCGAGCAGCAGGATGCACAGCACCGCGCCCACCTTGACCACCAGCGACACCAGCTTGGAGACGTTGGCCTCCTGGGCGTCGGTGGCGTTCTTGTTCAGGTATTCGCGGTAGATGTTGCGGGTGAACAGGTTCGCCGCGGCGATCGACATGATCGCCGCCGGGACGAGCGCGCCGATGCCGATGGCGGCGTAGGCCACGCCGGTGAACCAGTCGGGGAACATCTGGGCGAACAGCACCGGCACGATCGTGTTCGTGTCGGTCTTGCCGTCGGCCGTGACCGGCTTGGTGCCCGCCGCGATCGCCATGAAGCCGAGCAGCGCGATCAGGCCCAGCACGAGGCTGTAGGCGGGCAGCGCCGACATGTTGCGCTTGATGACGTTGCGGTTCTTGGAGGCCAGCACGCCGGTGAGGCTGTGCGGGTAGAGGAACAGCGCCAGCGCCGAGCCGAAGGCCAGCGTGATGTACTGCAGCTGGTTGTTGGCGTTCAGGATGACGCCGTCGGCCGCGTTGGGGCTGGCGTCGAACTTGGCCTTGGCCGCGTCGAAGATCGAGTCCCAGCCGCCCAGCTTGGCCGGGATGTAGATGACCGCCGCCAGGATCACGATGTAGATCAGCGCGTCCTTCACGAACGCGATCAACGCGGGGGCGCGCAGGCCGGACTGGTAGGTGTACGCGGCCAGGATCGCGAACGCGATGATGATCGGCAGGTGCCCGGTGATGCCCATCGCCTTGAGCACCGCCTCGATGCCGACGAGCTGCAGCGCGATGTACGGCATCGTGGCCACCAGACCGGTGATCGCGATGACCAGCGCCAGCGTCGGCGACCCGAACCGGGCCCGGACGAAGTCGGCCGGCGTGACGAACCCGTGCACGTGCGACACCGACCACATCCGCGCCAGCACCAGGAACACCAGCGGGTAGACCACCACGGTGTACGGCAGCGCGTAGAAGCCGAGCGCCCCGGAGCTGAACACCAGCGCCGGCACCGCCACGAAGGTGTAGGCGGTGTACAAGTCGCCGCCGATGAGGAACCAGGTGATCCACGAGCCGAAGCTGCGACCGCCGAGCCCCCACTCGTTGAGGCTGGCCAGGTCGTTGGGCCGCCGCCAGCGGGCGGCCACGAAGCCCATGCCGCTGACCAGCAGGAACAGCAGGATGAAGACGACCAGCTCGGTCGTGTGCCCGCTCACTTGGTCATCCTGTAGACGATGGTCGTGGACACGACGCCGACCACGATGAAGGCGATCTGCAGCCAGTAGAAGAGCGGGAAGCCCATCAGGCGCGGCTCATCGGCGTTGAACAGGAACGTCAGCAGCGGCAGCACGATCGGCAGGACCAGCAGCCAGTTCCATGGGCTGCGGTCGGTGCGCGGCTGCCCGGGTTCCCCGGTAGTCATCGACCCTCCGATAGGTGGATCAGGAACCGGATGTGACCGGGTCCTGACATCTAGTCAATGGAGGGAGATTAGCTTTACGGGAGTATTAAACCCAATGTCCGCAATGTTACGGTTTGGCCTAAATGTCGAGATGGCCTCTCGGTATGTGAGACCGGGGGCAGGGGTCGCCGGTTGCACAGTAACGACGGTCATGGGGTGAACGGGATCGCCGATCGATGAATGGTCGATTACTCGCGCCCAATGGTCGCGTCGCCGGTGAGGTTGCCGGCGAGCTCGTCGGCGATGTCCTGGGTGCCGTACCCCTCGGGCGCGGGCACCTCGACGATCGGTTCCGGCCGGTCGTCGAACTCCAGCCGCAGCGCCCGCGACATGGTGGCGTGCATCTCGTACAGGCAGATCGCGTACGTCAGCTCCAGGATCTGCTCGTCCGGCAGATGCGCCTTGAGCACGGCGAACACCGCGTCGTGCACCCGTCCGCCGTCCAGCACCAGCGCGTCGGCGTAGGCCAGCACGGCCCGCTCCAGCTCGCCGAACAGGTCGCTGACCGCCCAGTGCTCGACCGCCCGCACCTTCTCCTCCGGCACGCCGAGCGCCCGCAGCTGCTTGCAGTGCTGGGAGAAGACGAACTGGCTCTGCCTCGCCCAGCCCGCCCTGGTCTGGCCCAGCTCGCGCAGCACGGGGTCGAGCGTCATCTCCCGGTAGAGCTGGAAACCCTTGACGCAGTGCCGGAAGATCTTCGGATCGAGCGCGAACACCGTCCACCAGTCGCCCGGCGAGCCGGTGGCCGTGCCCTGCCGGTCGGGGGAGAGCAGGCGGTCGTGGAAGAACGTGACGACCGGGTCGGTCATCTCCTCCCGCGGCACCTGGCGCAGCCGCGGCATCACGCGGTCCGGTCGGCGGCGGTCTTCGGCTCGTGCGTCACGTCGCCCGGCCGCCCGACCCGGCGCGTCCAGGCGGCGAACTCGACCAGCACGCCGTCGGGGTCCTTGAAGTAGATCGACCTGACGAACACGCCGTCGTGCATCTCGGGGGCCACGCCGAACTCGCTGTCGTCGTGGTTGAGCAGCACGCCCACGTCGATGCCCTTGGCGACGAGCCGCTCGCGGTATTCCTCGATCTTCTCCGGCGGCACGTCGAAGGCGATGTGGTTCATGGAGCCGACGGCCGAGAGCAGCTCGCCGCGGTCGGGCAGGTTCTTCGGCGCCGACACGCCGGGCACCCCGTCGGGAGCGTCGGGGAACCAGAAGAAGGCCAGCGCGTTGCCGCCCCCGCAGTCGAAGAAGAAGTGCTGCCCCCAGCCCATGGGCAGCTCGATGGTCTTGATCAGCGGCATGCCCAGCACGCCGGAGTAGAAGTCGACGGTCTGCTTCATGTCCGAGCAGACCAGCGCGACGTGGTTGACCCCGCGAAGCTCGAATTCGCTGTTCATAGTAACTCCCTACTTATCACAGGGTTCTACCGAAAAACATGACATGAGATGTCGGCTTTCGCGGGCACGATCGGTCGCATGATTGCTTTGGTGGCGGGCGCGACCCGCGGGACGGGACGGGGCATCGCGGTGGCCCTGGGGCAGGCCGGCGCGACGGTCTACTGCGCGGGCAGGAGCACGCGCGAGCGGCGCTCGGAGATGAACCGGCCGGAGACCATCGAGGAGACGGCCGAGCTGGTCACCGCGGCCGGCGGGACGGGCATCCCCGCCCCCTGCGACTTCCTCGACCCGGCCCAGGCCGAGGCGCTGGCCAGGCGCGTGGAGGGCGCACACGGGCGGCTCGACGTGCTGGTCAACGACGTGTGGGGCGCCGACAGCCTCTGGGAGTGGGACACGCCGGTCTGGAAACACGACATGGACAAGGGGCTGCGGCTGCTCCGGCTGGCGATCGACACGCACCTCATCAGCGCCCGGCACCTGCTGCCGCTGGTGATCAAGGAGAAGGGCGGCCTCGTGGTCGAGGTCACCGACGGCACCTGGTCGTTCAACGAGACCCGCTACCGGGAGAACGTCTACTACGACCTGGCCAAGATGTCGGTGAACCGGCTGGCGTTCGCCTGGTCGAACGAGCTGCGCCCGCACGGCGGCACCGGCGTGGCCGTGACGCCGGGCTTCCTGCGCTCGGAGGCCATGCTCGACAACTTCGGCGTCACCGAGGACAACTGGCGCGAGGCCAAGGTGGACGTCGCCTGGATGGTCTCCGAGACCCCGCTCTACGTCGGCCGGGGCGTGGCCGCCCTGGCCCAGGACCCGGACCGGCAGCGCTGGTCGGGCAGGTCGGTCAGCAGCGAGGAGCTGGCCGTGGCGTACGGGCTGACGGACGTGGACGGCAGCCGCCCGCGCGTGTGGAGCTTCATCACCGAGGTGCGCGAGAAGGACGGCGAGACCGGCTGGGAGTCCTACCGGTAGAGGCGTGCCATGCGGGCGGCGGCCTCGGCGACCATCGCCCGCAGCTCCGGCGGATCGAGCACCTCCGCCTCCGGCCCGAACCGCAGCACCTGCGAGTACGCCACCGGCACCGACTCCACCGCCAGCCGCACGGTGCCGTCCGGCCCGAGCGAGGCCAGCGCGTCGTCGAGCGCGGCCGGGTCGGCGATGTGCCGCAACATCCGCAGGCCGCGCTCGCTGAGCCGCAGCGTGATCACCTCCCGCAGCAGCGATCGGCTGAACTCCGCCGACTGCCCGGCCCAGAAGGCGGCCAGGTCGAAGTCGGCGTCGCGGACGAACGGCTCGTCCAGCACGGAGATCTCGCCGAACCGGTGCAGCCGGAAGATCAGGAACCGTGTCCCGAGGCGGGCGGCCAGATACCAGACCCCCGCCTTGAGCACCAGCCCGTACGGCTCCAGCGTGCGCGCATTGCCCTTGTAGACGGCCGAGACGCGCCGGTCGCTCCACACGGCCCTGGCCAGCGGCGCCAGCGCGGCCGGCGGCGGGTCACCGCTGGCGAACCACCCCGGCGCGTCCAGGTGGAAGCGCTGCGCCGCGGTCGACGGCGCGTCCCGCAGCGCGGGCGAGAGCGCGGCGGCGGCCTTCAGCCGGGCCGTGGCCGCCACCTCCTGCAGCCCCATCTCGCGCAGCGCGGCCGGCACCCCCGACAGGAACAGCGCCTCCGCCTCGGCCCGGTCCAGCCCGGTCAGCCGGGTCCGGTAGCCGTCGACGAGCCGGTAGCCGCCGCCCCGCCCCCGGTCGGCGTAGACCGGCACGCCCGCCTCCGACAGCGCGAGCACGTCCCGGTGCACCGTGCGCTCGGAGACCTCCAGCTCCTTGGCCAGCTCGGCCGCCGTCATCCCGCCCCGGCCCTGCAGCAGCAGGACCAGCGACATCAGCCTCGAGGCGCGCACAGCGGCAGCACCACGGCCGAGGGGCGGTCGGGGGAGTGGAACACCTCGACGTCCGCGGGCACCATCGCCCCGCCCGCGCCGAGGGGGTCGCCGGTGCCGTGGTTGCGGGCGATCGTCGGGTACGCCCCCGCCGCCACGTGCACCCGGATCCGGTGGTCGCGCCGGAACCGGTGCCCCATCGGCCACAGGTCGACGCCGACCCGGCGCACGCCCTCACCGTCGGGTCCGGGCCCGGAGCCCGGCCGCAGGCGGCGCACGCCCTCGCACACGTTGAGCGAGCGCCCGTCCGGGTGCACGTCGCACACCCGCACCACCACGTCCACGGACGGGGTGCTGGAGCGCACGAACAGCTCCGCGCGTACCGGGCCGATCATCTCCACGTCCGAGTCCAGCGCGGCCGAGCTGTAGACCAGCACGTCGCGGCGCTGCTCCAGCCGCCGCTGGTCGCGCGGCCTGGAGTCGTCCAGCAGCACCGGCCCGCCGATCACCGGCGTCGGATGGGCCGGGTGGTAGCGGAAGCGGTCCGGCTCCGCCTCCAGCGGCCCCTCGGTCCCGAGCCCGAAGCCGTGCTGCAGGTGCCAGCGCTGCTCCCGCATGCCGGGCACCGGCCAGTCGGGATGGTCGCGCCACTCCCCGGCCCCCGTCACGTAGATCCGCACGGGGTCCGGCCGCAGCAGGGAGCGGTCGCCGAGCAGGTGCGCGCGGAACCACGCCGACGCCTCGGCCATCGTGGGCCGGCCGTGCCGGCTGTCGATGTGGTACCAGGGCCCGATCGTCAGGTACGGCCGCCGCCCCGCCGCCCGCAGCGCCGCGTAGTCCTTGAGCTGCCACGGCAGGAACACGTCGTACCAGCCGCCCAGCATCGTGACCGCCGCCTCCACCTCGCCGACCTTCGGCGAGAAGTCGCGCCGGTCCCAGTAGGGGACGGCCGGGTCGGCGTGGTGGGTGAGCAGGTCCTGGTAGAACGGCAGCGGACGCCCGGCCGAGGCGAGGTCGAGCTCCGCCACCGGACGGCCCGACAGGATCGCCCTGCGGGTGAGCCGGGGCGCGGTGAGCACGGCGGCGCCGCCGAAGCGGCGGGACATGCCGTCGGTGAGCGTGGTCCAGCTCAGCGCCGACTCCAGCGCGAACGCGCCGCCCACGTAGGCCGCGTCCCTGAACTGGGAGGCGGTGATCTGCGTGGCCATGGCCTTGAGCTCCGATCCGGCGTACGGCGCGATGGCCCACTGGGTGTAGCCGAGGTAGGAGGGGCCGAACATCGCGAACGAGCCACCGTACCAGGGTTGCTTGCGCAGCCAGGCCACGGTGGCCAGGCCGTCGTCGTGCTCGTCGCCGAGGGGGTCGAGCAGGCCGCCGGAGCCGAAGCCGCCGCGGCAGCTCTGGATGACGACGTGGAAGCCCTGGCGGGCGAAGCCGCGGCCGTAGAACCAGCCGAGCAGGCCGCGCCGGCCGTACGGGGAGCGCATCAGGATGACGGGGGCCCGCCCGCCTCCGGCGGGGGCGTAGTGATCGGCCAGGAGCGTGACGCCGTCGGGCATCGGCACCGGGAGGTCACGCTGGAGCCGCACACGTCTCATGTACTTACCAGTAACATATGCCGCCCGGGGTGCGGTAGCCCGGGGGCATACGTTGCGCAATCAGCTGAGCTGGACGGCGATGTCACTCACCTGACGGTTGGACGGGAACGTTCCAACCACGTTCGCCTTACCGGTCAGCACGTTCACCGTGTGGAAGCGGTACGCGCCGCCGGCCTTGAGCGTGGCGTAGGCGGTGTTCGACACCGTCACGCCATCGCGGAGCCGGCTGTAGACGTCGAACCCGGCGTCGGTCGCCGCGTCCACGCCCAGCTTGCCGGTGGGGGCCAGGTTGCCGGCGTTGGCGGGGGACTGCGCCGAGACCTGGTCGGCCATGGTGTCCACGTCGAACAGCGTCGTGGCGGTGGTGGCGTCCAGGTCGTTGTTGGTGTAGCCGGCGCCGGTCACGCCGGTCGCGGTCGCCCCGGCCGTGGCGGGGGGCACGGGCGGGTTGGTGAGCGTGCCGTCGTTGGCCGTCATGCCCGCGGCGGGGGCGCCGTTCGGGTCGTCGAGGTTGTGCCGCAGGTTCTGGCCGGCGTCGCTGATGACGCGCAGCCGGTTGGCGGCGGGGTTGAAGTCGACGCCGAAGGTCTTGCCGTTGAGCGCGACCGTGAGCTGGGACACCTTGGTGGCCCTGGCCCGGTTGTCCAGCGTGTAGATGCCGCCCTTGTCGCCGACCGCGTACAGCTTGCCGTTCTGCACCCGGTAGTCGATGCCGACGACCTGCATGTCGTCCTTGAGGCCGCTGATCCGGCCGATCCGGTTGACGTCGCGCGGGTCGCCCGCGTCGAAGGTGACCAGGTCGCCCGCGGTGGTCAGGCCGGTGACGCGGGGGCCGTCGTCACGGTGGTGAGCCTGCGCGGGCGAGGCCAGGACCGCGCCCGCGCCGAGCACGGCGGCGGCGAGCACCAGTTGCTTACGCATCAGATCTCCTTGTGTGGGTGTTGCCTTGCCCCTTTCTTCGCCCGCCGCCCGGTTCTGGATGAAGGGCCAGATGATGGCCCGATGGTGGGCCCGATGGTGGGCCCGCCCCGCGTGACGGCGAGGCGGGCCCGGGGGTCACGGGGCGGCCCGGTCCGGGCGCTCCGAGACGCGCAGCGCGTTGACGATCGTCGCGCCCTGCCGGGTCGCGAACCGCACGTTGAGCTGCCCGTCGGTCACCTTCACCGTGTACTGCCTGCTCACGGCGGTGTACGTGCCCGCCTCCAGGGCCAGGTCGAGCGCCGGGATCGCGAGCTGCCCCTCGACCAGCACGTCGAATACCCGCTTGCCCATCGCGGTGTTCCTGATCTCGGCGAAGTCCAGCTCCACGGTGTACGTCCCGGCGGGGACGTTGTCGAACCGGTACTCCAGCATCGACTCCCTGGCGGTCCGGAACAGGGCCTGGTCGGCGGTCCCCGCGATCGTCCTGGACGTGCTCTGCGTCCGGTTCTGGGTGGTCAGGTAGCCGTGGCCGCCCTGGACGTACTTCCGGTCCGGCGTCCAGGTGTCACCGGCGGCGTCCACGAAGTTCCTGGTCGCGCCGGCGTCCACGGCCACCTGGTGCTTCGGCACCACGACCGTCACCTTGATCTCGATGGTGGGCTGCCGCCCGCTGGCGGACTTGACGAGCAGCTTGCCCTCGCGGAACGTGCCGGGCGCCACCCCGGCGCTCGACACCACCAGCTCCAGGCGCACCGCCTGCCCCTTGGCCAGCTCGCCGGCGGCCGGCGTCACCGTGAACCACGACTCCCCGGCCGCCGTGTACGGCGTCGGTGCGCCCAGGTTCGTCAGCTCCACCGTGCGCCTGCGGCTGGACTCGGCCGGCAGCACCACGGTCACCTCCGCCACCGACGCGCTCACCCGGCCGGTGACCAGCGCCGTGTCGATCCGGGTCACCGTCGTGGGCGCCACCGTGACGGGCTGGGTGAACGTGCCGTAGTGCTCCTTGGACACCACGACGTCGTAGTCCCCGGCCGGCACCTGCCCGTAGAAGGCGCCGTCCGCGCCGGTCGTGAACGTGGCCACGTCGCCCACCTTCACCGTCGCCCCGGCGATGGGCTCGCCGTCGTTGGCGTCGGTGACGGCACCGGTGACCAGGCCGTGCCGGCTGGCGGTGAATGTCACGCCCTGCCCGGTGCTCAGCGCCGCCTGCTCGTAGGAGTAGAGCAGCGCGTCGTCACCGGCCGCGTTCTCGACCCCGATGGTGGCGCTGACGCCCTGGTCGCGCGTGCTCTCGATGTCCTTGTACCGGAACCCGATCGTGCCGTCCTCGCCCAGCAGCGCCGCGAACGACACCCGCTGCGCCGTCTCGTTGTAGAAGGTGACGTTGCGCCACTCGACCACGAACGTCCGGTGCGGCGCCGTGCCGGTCACCGCCGTGTAGACCCCGGCCTGGGCGTCCACGATGAGGTCGTCCCAGTACGGGTACACCGCGTTGTTCGGCGTGCCCGACGTCGGCAGCCGGCCGTTGCTGCCGGTCGTGATCCGGTCGGCGGCGAACGTGACGAACCCGTTCGTGCCGATCCACGCCCTGCCCTGGCCGGTGCCGTAGAACGGGACCGGGAACGGCAGCGTCACCTGCACGGCCTCGTCGTCGCCGGTCAGCGCCAGCTTGTCGGTGCCCGCCACGTACGCCTGCGCGCCGCTCCGGCAGGTGTAGCCGAAGTTGTCGCCGCGCAGCGGCAGCTCGATGTCCTTGACCAGGTCACCGGCCACCGTGACGGCCGAGGTCGCGGCGCTGGAGCAGCGGGACGCCGGCGTGACCCGCAGCTCGTACGAGCCGTGCGGCAGCGTCAAGGTGTAGCGGCCCGAGGCGTCGGTCACCGCGCTCACCGGCGTGCCGGCGGCGGCCACCGTCGCGCCCGGCTCCGGCGTGCCGGCCGTGGTGACCGTGCCGGACACCATGCCCGTCGGCTGGACGGTCATGGGCACGTCGGCGGTCGTGGCCTGCTCGGCGGTGATCGTGACGGCCGCGGTGGCCCGGTCGTGGCCGAACTTCTGCGCGCTGAGCTCGTAGGCGCCGGGCAGCAGGCGCGGGATGGCGTACGTGCCGTCCGCGCCCGTCGTCACGGTGCGGGTCAGCGGGCCGGTGACGGTGACGGTCGCGCCGGAGACCGGCTCGCCGCCTGCGGTCACCGTGCCGGACAGGTCGCCCAGGCCCTCGTCGGGGGCGGCCCGCACGGCGGCGTAGGTGTCGAGCCTGCCCTCGCCCCAGATGTTGTTGTCGGCCGCGGTACCGCCGCACGCGGTGTCGGAGACGTCCGTGGCGGTGGTGTCCAGCAGCGGCCGGGTGGCCGCCACGTCGCCGGCCAGACCCGGGGCCGCCGACCAGATCAGCGCCACCGTGGCCGCCACGTGCGGCGAGGCCATCGACGTGCCGGTGTAGACGTCGTAGTCGTCGCCGGGGGTCGAGGAGCGCACGTTGACGCCGGGGGCGGCGATGTTCGGCTTGATCTCGCCGTTCTCGCCCTCGCCCTTGCTGGAGCGGGTGTACAGGGCGTTGTTGACGTCGAAGCCGCCCGCGCTGTAGGCGGTCACGTACTGGCCGGGCGAGCCGCTGCTGCGGCAGGCCGGGCCCTCGTTGCCGTTGGAGAAGGCCGGGAAGATCCCGGCCGCCAGCCACGCCTCGACGACGTCCTGGTAGAAGGGGTCGAACCCGGTGCCGCCCCAGGAGTTGTTGACGATGTCCGGCGCCAGGTCGGGCCGCGGGTTCTGGCCGTTGAGGTCGGTGGGCCGCACCATCCACTGCCCGGCCGCCAGCAGGGAGGCGTCGGTGCAGGTGTTGACCTCGCAGCCCTTGGCGGCGATCCACCTGGCGCCCGGCGCCACGCCGATGCCGTTCGCGCCGACCATCGTGCCCATGGTGTGCGTGCCGTGGCCGTTGTTGTCGCACGGCGCCGCGGTCGGGCAGACGCGCGCCGGGTCGAACCAGTTGTAGTCGTGGGTGTAGGAGCCGTCCGGGTTCCGGCCCCGGTAACTGGCGGCCAGCTCGGGGTGGTCGAACTGGGCGCCGGAGTCGATGTGGGCGATCACGATGCCCTCGCCGCGGTTGCCCAGCTCGTTCCACACGCGCGGCGCGTTGACCCGGTCGATGTTCCACTCGACCGCGTCGACCTTCTCCTCGGCCGTCCCCTGAACAGGCTTCGGCAGCGCGAGGATGCGGATCGGGTCGATGCGCTCGACCTCGGGCAGCGTCGCGATCTCGGCGGCGAGCTTCTCGCCCGCGGTCACCTTCACCGCGTTGACGATCCAGTACGGGGTGTAGTCGGCGTGGTGGGAGTCGAGCAGCTTGCGCAGACCCTCCTGGGAGGTCCTGGCGCGCGCGTTCTTGGCCTCGAAGACCTGCTCGGCCTTGGCTTCCTTGGTCGCGGCCCGGCGGGCGCCGCTCAGGTCGGCGCTGCCCTTCATCCGGACCCAGAACGTGGCCTTGTCATCCTGCGCGAGCTGCGCCCGGACGGCCGTGTCGATCTTGCCGGGGTCGGGCGCGGCCTGCGCCGCGGCCTGCGGTGCTAACAGTCCGGCGACGGTCACGATCCCGGTCAGGATCGCACGCCAGCGGGGGGTGTGGGGCACTGGCTCTCCTTCAGGACAAAGGGAGAGGTGATCTTTACGCCTCTGTCGAGAAGGGTGAAGAGATCGTGTCGGGAAAGCAAGAGCCGACCTGAAACGTTACTTTGCGAGCTGAAATGTAATCTGGTCAGCTGAAATGTCGCCACGCGGGCCATAAGGCCGACCACGGCTCTCGCAGGCCCCGGCACAGGAAGACCGGCATGTCCTGCTCCTCGTTGTCGATGCCGTAGCCGTTGTCCACCCGGCCCCGCTGCTCGCAGGAGTCGAACAGGCCGCGGCCGCGCGGGCCGACGTTCACCAGGATCGCGGTCGTGCCGTCCTCGGGCGGCGGGCCGTAGTGCCAGAGCTGGTTGTGCCCGGAGTAGACGCGCGGCACGCCGGCCAGGTCCAGCGCGCCGTGCTCGCCGTAGCTGCCGGTCACGACCACCGCCCGCTCGCGCTCGCCGGGCGGAATGGAGTCGCGTACCTCCTGGATCTTCGCCGTGAACTGCGGCCAGCCCACGGACTCGCGCGCCACCTCGCTGATCGCCGGCACCGGCGTCGCGGCCAGCGCGGACACCGGGATGAGCGGCAGCCCGATCACCGCCGACACCATCGCGCTGAGCGCCAGGCCCACGCCCGCCAGCCGCACGCGCGCGGCCGCCGCCGCGCTCACGCAACCCGCCGCGAACAACATCAGGAGCAGCCCGCCCGTGTAGTCGAACCGGCCGCCGCTGATCATCGTCAGCGCCCCCGCCACCGGGTACGCGATCGCCAGCGCCCGCACCCGCCGGTCCCGCCACAGCCGGACGAACCCGAACACGGCGATCACCGACACGATCGGCCCGAACAGGATCAGCTGCATCGGCACGTACAACATCCGGAACTCGGCGCCGTTCTCCTCGCTGAGCGCCGCCGCCATCTCCAGCTGCGGCCAGCCGTTGGCGACCTGGTAGATCAGGTTCGGGGCGGCGATCACCCCGGCCAGCAGCGCCCCCGCCCACAACCACGGGCTCGCCAGCACCCGCCGCGGCCCCGCGACCAGCAGCCCCACCGCCAGCCCCAGCACCAGCAGCGCGATCAGGTGCTTGTTGTAGGTGGCCACCCCGATGACCGCCCCCGCCGCCACCCACCAGCGCGGCTGCTCCCGCATCAGCGCTTTCAGCAGGAACAGGATGGCCGCCGCCCACAGCGGCAGGTCGAAGGTGACCGTCATCAGCGAGTGGCCCGCGACCAGGCAGTACGCCCCCGTCGCCGTGCCCAGCGCCGTCAGCACCTGCGCCGCCCGGCTCCCGTCCAGCTCCCTGGCGATCAGGGCCATGAGCACGACCAGGAGCGCGATGGACAGCGCGGGGAACACCCGGAGCCCGGTGATCGTGTCGCCGAACAGCGCGATGCCGACCTTGCCGATCATGGGGGTCAGCGGTGGCTGGTCGACGTATCCCCAGGCGGGATGCTCCGACAGCACGCGGAAGTACAGCTCGTCACGGTGGTAGCCGTAACCGGGGGTCAACGCCAGCAGCACCCCGAAGAGCACGACCGCGATCACGGTGACCGGCCGCCAGGCCAAGGGCCGTTCCATGAACGCTGAGGCTAGATCCCTTTACGCTCCCTTGTCACGGGTTGATAGCCGACCTGTTTCATGATCGCCATGAACCAGGCCGCGATCCGCCCGGCGTCGTCCTCGTCCGGATGGGCGCTGACCTGGTTGAGCACCGCGCCCGTCAGCATCTCCTGCACCACGTCCACGTCCACGTCGCCGGGCAGGTGCCCGAGATCGCGCGTGCGGCACAACATCTCGCGCACCATCGCCGCCCGCCGGCCCCTGTTGACCAGCCGGTAGGTGGCCGTCAGCTCGGGGTAGTCGTCGATGCTGCCGTAGAGGCGGCGCAGCAGCCGCCGGTTGCGCGGCACCGCCAGATACGCCGCCCAGTCGCCGAGCATGTGCTCGATGTCGCGCCAGCCGGTGAATCCCGGGTCGTTGTCGTGGTTGGCCCACTCCAGGGCGCGCACCAGCAGCGCCGTCTTGTCGGCGAACCTGCGGTAGACCGTCGCCCGCGTCACGCCGGCCCGCCGGGCCACCTGCTCGATGCTGGTCTGCTGGGCGCCCTGCTCGATCAGCAGGTCGAGCGCCGCGGCCAGGATCGCCAGGTCCGCCTCCTGGCTGCGCGGGCGGCCCGCCGGGCGCGGGCCGATCGTCGGCTCCCCGGCCGTCCCGTTGGCCGTCACGGCACCTCCCCGATGATGGGCCACGTGACGGGCAGGCGGTGTACGCCGTGGATGAGCATGTCGGTACGCAGCGGCACCTCGCCGGGCGCCACGGCCAGGCGCAGCGACGGGAGGCGGCCGAACAGCGCCGGGTAGGCCGCCAGCATCTCCACGCGGGCCAGCTGCTGGCCCAGGCACTGGTGCACGCCGTGACCGAACGCCACATGCCCGCCGCCGGCCCGGCGCGCGTCGAGGTGGTCGGGGCCGGGGAAGCGCTCCGGGTCGCGGTTGGCCGCCGCGATCGAGACGGTGACCGTCTCCCCGGCCCTGACCAGCTCGCCGCCCAGCTCGACGTCCTCCAGCGCGGTCCGTACGAGGAAGGGGACGATGCTGAGGTACCGCAGCAGCTCCTCCACCACCAGCTCCACGCCTCCCGGCCCTCCGCGCAGCACCGCGAGCTGATCGGGATGGAGCAGCAGCGCGAAGGTCCCCAGAGCGAGCATGTTGGCGGTGGTGTCCAGCCCGGCGCCCAGCAGCACGAAGCCGATGCCGGCCAGCTCCTCGTCGGTGAGGTCGCTCGCGGTCAGCCCGCTGAGCAGGTCGTCGCCCGGCCGGGCCCGCCTGGCGAGCACCAGCTCCTTCATGTGGCCCTGCATCGCGAGGAAGGCCGGGATCTTCTCCTCCTGCGGCAGGTCCGCCCGCATGAGCGTGGCGCCCTGGGCCATGAACCGCTCGCGGTCCTCCTCCGGCACGCCGAGCAGCTCGCAGATCACCACCGCCGGGATCGGCGCCGCGAACGCCTCGACCAGGTCGGCGGGCGGGCCCTGACGCTCCATGGCGTCCAGGTAGGCGTGTGTGACCTCCCCGATCCGCTCGGTGAGCCGCCGCATCCTGCGCACGGTGAACTCGCCGGTCAGCAGGTGGCGGTAGCGGGTGTGCACCGGCGGATCGGTGGCGACGAACATCCCGGGCGGCGCCGGCTGCCCGGACGGCCCCCCGGACCGGGTGGGCAGGTGCCGCAGCTCGGACCGGGCGCTGAACCGCCGATCGGCCAGCACCTCGCGCACGAGCGCGTGGCTGGTGACCAGCCAGCCCCGATGCCCGTCGGGGTAGGCCAGCCGGGCGATGGGCCGCGTCTCACGCAGCTCGGCCAGGCCGGTGGGCGGGTCGAACGGTGTGGGCCGCTCGGTGGGCAGGGTGATCGCCTCGGTCTCCGCCATCTCGGGGATCTCCTTTCGACCGATGCCAGCACAAATACAGTACAGCTCTGTATTCAAATCCTGTCCCTGGCCCCCCTGCCGATCGGGCCGGTGGGTCGCGTTGCGCGATCATGGTCGGGCGGTTACCCTTGGCGTCATGCGAAATCACGCTCAGCTCCTGTGGTGGCGCCGCTCCTAGGCGGCGCGTGTTTCGCATTCCTCATCGGACGGCCGCCCCGGATGGCGGCCTTTCTCGTGTCCGCCCCCGGGGCTCGATCATTTGACGTGGTGAAGGGGCAGGAAGTGGAGAAGAGCGGATATACCACCGCCGGGGGCATCGGTGTCGAACGCGAGACACGCGAGGTGGACGAGGCCGCCCTCGAAGAGATCGTGACGGCCCTCGGGGACCGGCGCGGGGGCGCCTTCTCCTCCGGCATGGACTACCCGGGCCGCTACAGCCGATGGGCCTTCGGCTACGTCGACCCGTGCCTCGAACTCGTCGCCAGGGGCCGCAACATCGCGGCCGTCGCGCTCAACGAGCGCGGCCGGATCGTGCTGCCCGCCGTCGCCTCCTGCCTGCTGGCCGCGGGCAAGCCGGTCACCGAGCCCACGGCCGACCGCGTCGAGGTGCACGTGCCCGATTCGGAGGACCTGCTGCCGGAGGAGATGCGCAGCCGCAGGCCCACCGTCTTCACCGCGATCCGCGAGGTCATCGCCGCCTTCCAGGGCGACGACCCGCATCTCGGGCTCTACGGCGCCTTCGGCTACGACCTGGCCTTCCAGTTCGAGCCCATCAGGCAGGAGCTCGTCCGCCCCGACGACCAGCGCGACCTCGTGCTGCACCTGCCCGACCGGCTGGTGGTGATCGACCGGCAGCGCGAGAGCTGCGTCGAATACCGCTACGAGTTCACCGTCGACGGCGCCACCACCCGCGGCCTCGACCGGGCCGGCGACACCGCCGCCCCCGTCATCCCGGGCAAGCTGCCGGCGAACCCGCCGAAGGGCGAATACGCCAAGGTCGTGGCCGCCGCCAAGGAGAAGTTCAAGCGCGGCGACCTGTTCGAGGTCGTGCCCGGCCAGGTCTTCCACGCCGCCTGCGCCGACCCGTCCGCCTTCTACCGCGGCCTGCGCAAGAGCAACCCGGCCCCGTACGAGTTCATCATCAGCCTCGGCGAGGGCGAGCACCTGGTCGGAGCCTCGCCCGAGATGTACGTACGCGTCAGTGGCGACCGCGTCGAGACCTGCCCCATCTCCGGCACGATCGCCCGCGGCAGCAACCCCGTCGAGGACGCCGAGGCCATCCGCACGCTGCTGTCGAGCGTGAAGGAGGAGTCGGAGCTGACCATGTGCACCGACGTGGACCGCAACGACAAGTCACGCATCTGTGTCCCGGGCACCGTCAAGGTCATCGGCCGCCGCCAGATCGAGCTCTACTCCCGCCTGATCCACACCGTCGACCACATCGAGGGCCGCCTGCGCCCCGAGTTCGACGCCCTCGACGCCTTCCTCACCCACATGTGGGCCGTCACCGTCACCGGGGCGCCCAAGACGTGGGCCATGCAGTTCATCGAGGACCACGAGGCCACCACCCGCAGGTGGTACGGCGGCGCCATCGGCTTCATCGGCTTCGACGGCTCCATGAACACCGGCCTGACCCTGCGCACCGCCCAGATCAAGAACGGCGTGGCGACCGTCAGGGCGGGGGCCACGCTGCTGTTCGACTCCGACCCCGAGGCGGAGGAACGCGAGACCGAGCTCAAGGCCAGCGCCCTGCTCGGCGCCCTGGCCGCGGTCAACCAGCCCGACGCCGTGCCGGTCGCGGAGGCCAGGCCGCAGCCGGGTCTGGGCATGAAGGTGCTGCTCGTCGACCACGAAGACTCCTTCGTCAACACGCTGGCCGACTACTTCCGCCAGGAGGGCGCGGACGTGGTGACGCTGCGCCACGGCTTCCCGGCCCACCTGATCGACGAGATCGGGCCCGACCTGGTGGTGCTCTCGCCCGGCCCCGGCTGGCCGACCGACTTCGGCATGTCGGCCCTGCTCGACCAGATCTACGCGCGCGATCTGCCGGTGTTCGGCGTCTGCCTGGGCCTGCAGGCCATGGTGGAGCAGGCCGGCGGCACGCTGGAGCTGCTCGACTACCCCGAGCACGGCAAGCGCGGCCAGGTCGCGCGGCTGGGCGACAGCGCGCTGCTCGACGGGCTGCCCGAGGAGTTCACCGCGGCCCGCTACCACTCGCTGCACGCCAAGCGGCCCGGCGTGGTCGGCTTCACCCCGACCGCGCTCACGCCCGACGGCAACGTCATGGCCATCGAGGACACCGAGCGGCGGCGCTTCGCCGTGCAGTTCCACCCGGAGTCGATCCTGACACAGGAGGGCGGCGCGGGCGCGAAGATCATCGCGAACGTGCTGCGTCTGGCCCGCAGGTAGGTAAAACCCGCGCGGGAGCGTGCGGAGCTCCCCTAGAGTCTCCGCATGCTCCCCGTAGACCTGCCCGGCACGGTGCGTGACGCGCTGCTCGCCCCGCTCGTCGACCACCACTGTCACGGGGTGCGGCGAGACGACCTGAGCAGAGCCCGCTTCGAGCTGCTCATCAGCGAGGGCGGCGGCCCGGCCCCGCCCGGCACCACCCACTTCGACACGCCGTTCGGCGCGGCCGTGCGCCGCTGGTGCGCGCCGCTGCTCGACCTGGAGCCGCACGCGCCCCCCGCCGTCTACCTGGCGCGCCGGGCCGAGCTCGGGGCGGGCGAGGTTAACCGGCGGCTGCTGGCGGGCGCCGGGGTGGTGGCGTTCCTGGTGGACTCCTCGCCGGAGGACGCCGAGATGCTGAGCGCCGCCGAGATGGGCCGGCACGGCGGGGCGGCGGCCGACGAGCTCGTACGGATCGAGCAGATCGAGCGGGACGTGGCCGAGACCGCGCAGATCGCCGTCGACTACCTCGACACCCTGGGCGAGGAGCTGGCCGCCAGGGCCGCCAGGGCGGTCGGGCTCAAGACGGTCATCGGCTCCCTGTGCGGCCTCGACTTCGACCCGGCCAGACCGGCCCGGGGAGCGGTGATCGCGGCGGCCAACCGGCGGCTGGCCGACCCCAAGGAGCCGCTGACGGACCCGGTCCTGCTGCGTTACCTGCTCTGGAGCGCGGTCGACGTGGCCAGGGAGCGGGGGCTGCCGGTGCAGTTCCACAGCGGTTTCGGCGGTCCCGCGGAGTTCGGCGGGGACGTGCTCGGGGCCGAGCCGCATCGCGCCGACCCGGCCAGGCTGAGCGTGTTCGTCAGGGCGCTGCAGCCGCTCGGCGTGCCGGTCATCCTGCTGCACTGCTACCCGTTCCACCGCCAGGCCGCCTACCTGGCCGGGCTCTTCCCGCACGTCTACGTGGACGTCGGCCTCGCCCTGCCGCACCTCGCCGCCTCCGCCCGGGTCATGGACGAGCTGCTGGAGCTGGCGCCGTTCCACAAGCAGCTGTTCAGCTCCGGCTGCCGCGGCGTGGCCGAGAGCGGCTACCTGGGCGCCCTCCACTACCGGCAGGCCCTGGCGGCGGCGCTGCGCACCAGGCTGGCGACAGGGGAGTGGAGCGCGCCGGACGCGGCCCGCGTCGCCCACATGATCGGCTCCGGCAACGCCCGCCGGATATACCGCCTGTGAACTCCTCCTCGCGGAGGAGGTGTGATCCAGGTCTCATTGCGGATAATCGGCGCACCATGAGTGCTATCGAGATACGAGACCTTTCCAAGTCGTTCGGTCCGGTACGCGCGGTGGACGGGGTTTCCTTCACGGTCGAGGCCGGCACGATCACGGGCTACTTGGGCCCGAACGGCGCCGGCAAGACCACGACCCTGCGCAGCCTGCTCGGGCTGGTCACCGCCGACTCCGGCAGCGCGCTGGTCAACGGCCGGCGCTACGTCGAGCTTGAACGTCCCCTCACCGAGGTGGGCGCCGTGCTCGAAGCCACGAACTTCCATCCCGGGCGCACCGCGTACAACCACCTGAAGGTGTTGTGCACGGCGGCCCGCCTGCCGCTCGCGCGCGCCGGGGACGCGCTGGAGCGGGTGGGGCTGGCCGAGGTGGCCGGCAAGCGGGTGCTCGGCTTCTCCATGGGCATGCGGCAGCGGCTCGCGCTGGCCACCGCCCTCATCGGCGACCCCAAGGTGTACATCCTGGACGAGCCCGCCAACGGCCTCGACCCGGCGGGCATCCAGTGGCTGCGCGGCTTCATGCGCCACCTCGCCCACGAGCGGGGGGCCGCCGTGCTGGTCTCCAGCCACGTGCTGGCCGAGGTCGAGCAGACCGTGGACAACGTCGTGATCATCGCCAGGGGGCGGCTGGTGCGCCAGGGCAGCCTGGCCGAGCTCGTCTCCAACGGCGGCGCGCCCGTCATCAGGGTGCGCACGGCCAAGCCCGAGGAGCTGCGGCCCGCCCTGGAGCGGCAGGGAGGCCGGGTCGAGCTGACGGACGGGGTGCTCAGGGTCCGCGACCTCGACGTCGAGGCCATCGGCAACATCGCGCTGGAGCAGCGCGTCGTGCTGACCGAGATGACCGAGGAACGCGGCGACCTGCAACAGGTCTTCCTGCAGCTGACCGGGGAGCCGGCGGGGGAGGTGCGGGGCTGATGGCGCTCATCCGCGCGGAACTGCTCAAGGTCGCCACCACCCGGCTGTGGTGGGTGATGCTGCTGGTCATGCTGGCGTACGTGGCCCTGTCGGTCGGCTTCACCATCTTCGCCGCCGGCCAGACGACACCCGACGGCCAGGTCATCATCCCCGGCCGCGACACGGCGGGCTTCCAGGAGATCCTCTGGGGGATGGGCACCGGCGGCACGCTCTTCGCGGCCGTGCTCGGCGTGGTCATGATGACCGGCGAATACCGCTACCAGACGATCACCACCACGCTCCTCGCCACGCCGAAGCGGGTGCGGGTGGTGGCCGCCAAGCTCGGCGCGAGCTTCGTGGTGGGGGTGCTGCTCGGGGCGGCGGCGCTGGTGCTGACCGGGGCGGCGCTGGTCGTGACCGTGCTCGCCGCCGGGGGCGACCTGGTGTTCTCGGGGACGGTCCTGCGGGTGATCGTGAGCGTGCTGGCCGTGCTCGGGCTCTACACGCTGTTCGGGCTCGGGCTCGGGGCGCTGGTGAAGAACCAGGTCGGGGCGCTGGTCGCGGTCATCGTCTGGGTGTACGTCGTCGACACGGTGGTCAACGCGATCCCCGCGCTGCAGCCGCTGGGCAAGTGGACTCCCGCGGGCGCCACCACGGCGCTGACCAGCACGGGGGTGGGGTTCGGGCTGGACCTGTCGTATCTGCTGCCGCCGTGGGCGGGCGCGCTGGTGCTGCTCGGCTACGCGCTGGCCTTCTCAGCCATCGCCTCGGTCACCACGCTGCGCCGCGACATCACCTGACCGCCCGCCACCGGGACGCGCCGTCCCCTCGCCCGACCGCCCGGCACCGGGATGCGCCGTCCCCTCGCCCGACCGCCCGGCACCGGGTGGGCGGCCGTCCATGCAGGCGCCCAGCTTGGTGCCGACGACCTGCATGGCGTCGGCCAGCGCGAGCGTCTGCTCCGGGGTCAGGTGGTCGAACAGCACCTCGCGCAGCGCCTGGGCGTGATGGGGGGCGATCGCGGCGATGACCGCGCGCCCCGCGTCGGTGATCTCGGCCACGCTGGCCCGCCCGTCGCTGGCGTCGGGCCGCAGGCGTACGTAGCCGCGGTCCACGAGCTTGCTCACCCGGTGGCTGAGCCGGCTGATCGACACGTTGCCCACGCTCGCCAGGTCGCTCAGCCGCAACGGCCGCGAGACGAGCGCGTTGAGCAGGCCGTATTCGATGTGCACCAGGCCGTGCGCCCGGAACGTGCGCTCGACCTGCGGGATGCCCACCAGCATGACCGCGAGCAGGCCCTGCCACGCCCGCTGCTCGTCCTCACCGAGCCCGTCGACCAAGGAACCCCCAGGGTCAGATGCGTCCCGCCACGACGATGGCCGCCATCGCCAGCAGCACCAGATTAACCGCGATGCCCTCCTTCCGCCGCCGGTGCACCAGGGCGGCACCGATCATGAGGAGGCCGAGCCCGGCGGCGGCGAGCGGGGTGAGGATCGGCGCGATGCCGGTGGCCCAGGGCAGCACGACCCCCGCGCCGCCGAGCACCTCCAGCGCGCCGATGGCTCTGAGCTGCGGGGGGCTGAAGTCCTCCCGGTAGGCCTGCTGCTCGCGGAAGCGCGCGCCGAGGTCGGCGAACTTGCCCAGGCCCGAGACGACGAAGGCGACGGCGAGCAGGATCTGCAGGATCCAGAGGACGATGTCCATAGCTTGACCCTTCAAGTAATCGATGGAACCACGACTGTAGACCTGAAAACTTGAAGCAACAAGTATCGCCGCGAAACCAGAAATGGATATTTCCGAATTCGATTAATCGAATTGTGATTTGTCTCCTTGTCAATTCTGCTGTGATGATCAGGGGCGCCATAAAACCGTACACACCTGGAGGCGTCATGTCCTGGCGTCCCCTCACCCTCCCCGACCGCCTGGGATGCGGGACTTCTTGGCCGCGGGCGGGGGCAGCACGCTCGTCCGGCTCGACGGGGCGGGCACGCCGGCCTGGTGACCGGCGACCGGCCCGCGAGCCGCTGCTGATCCGGACCGAGCCAGGTCGGCACCCCCGCTGACCTGCCGGGGCGCCCGCCGTACCACTGTGAGGGGGACGGCGGGCGCCGACTCGCGCACGGCCTCTGGACCTGGTTTGCTGGAACCGACACATCATCGAGCGGAGTGGGGTTGTGCATGGGCAAGGTCGAACCGGAGGTCGAGGTCAAGTTCCGTAGCGACATGGACGTGGAGCTGATCAAGTCCGCCGCCTCGGACGCCGACGTGTTGTGGGCGGCACGCGTCTCCACCAAGGGCGAGAGCTCCTTGGCCGAGATCGAGGCCGATCCCCAGCGCTCCAAGGGTTTGATCAACTTCCTGATGCGGGACCGGCACGGCACACCGTTCGAGCACTCGTCGATGACCTTCTACGTCAGCGCGCCGATCTTCGTGTTCCGCGAGTTCATGCGCCACCGGACGTTCTCCTACAACGAGGAGTCCGGAAGATACCGGCAGCTCGTGCCGGTGTTCTACGTGCCGGGGCCGGACCGCCAGCTGGTCCAGGAGGGCAGGCCCGGCAAATACGTGTTCACCGACGGCACCGCCGAGCAGCACAAGCTGGTGACCGAGGCGACCCAGGAGAGCTACCGGCAGTCCTACCGGGCCTACCTGGAGATGCTCGAGGCGGGCGTGGCCCGGGAGGTCGCCCGCACCGTGCTCCCGGTCGGCCTCTACTCCTCGATGTACGCCACCTGCAACGCGCGGGCGCTGATGAACTTCCTGTCGCTGCGGGTGAAGCGTGAAGACTCCGCGTTCCCCTCGTTCCCGCAGCGCGAGATCGAGATGGTCGCCGAGAAGATGGAGGAGCTGTGGGCGGGGCTCATGCCGCTGACCCACGCCGCCTTCGAGGCCAACGGCCGCGTCTGTCCCTGAGCCGGCCGCGGCCGG
>NZ_JBFANM010000055.1:0-83119 GCF_040674815.1 Nonomuraea sp. NPDC049709 | reverse complement strand
CATGCCGGGCTGCCGATCAAGTGCAGCCGCTGCTGGAGCTCCGAGGCAACCGTGCCGCTGCCGCCGATGCCGAACACCCACACCCGAGGGGCTCCGGCCACCGCCAGCGCCGCCTGCTCGACGACGTCGAGGTCGAGGCCGCCCAGCGTGTCGCTCACCGCCTGCCTGATGGCGCCGGAGACGACCTCGGCGATGCGCGGGATGCCGTCGCCCTCCCGCACATCGGCGCCCATCCTCGAGCTCCACGGCTCGGCCTTGATCCGGCCGCTGTCGGAGGCCAGCGCGATCCGCATCTCGGCGTATCCGCCCAGCCCCAGCACCCGGCACAAGCGGGTGATGCTGCCGGTGGACACCCCGCACTGATCGGCAAGATCGACAATGGTCATGCGCGCCACCGCATCGGGGTCGGCGAGCACGCGCGCGGCGACGGTCCGCTGGGCAACGGGCATCGAAGGGGCCAGTTCATGCAGTCTGGCGATGATGCCCTCCACTGGCCGACCCGCTTCCCCGTCATTCGCCACCAGGTTCACGCAGCCAAAAATTATCCATTGTTCGCATGGATCGTAGCAATGATGCATATTTGAGGCCTAATGGAAATCATAACGTCACAACATGTTCTTGACGTGAAGCGGGGTGCTCGTTTTCCGCCGCATAGATGGAGAATGTTTCGCCGCGCCCTTTCGAACGCCCACGTCTTGTGATCCGGCCGGGTAACGCGGTAGAAACAGCCGACCCCATTTTTCGGACCTCGACAGAAGCTCGGCGTACCGAGAGAGCGCTCTCTCGGAGTTGCGGCCGCAGCGAAAGGAACAACCGTATGACGACCCAGCCTCCCGGTCGCCGCCCGCGCCTCGGCCGGGCGGTCACGCTCGGTCTCGTGCTGGCGACCGCCGTCTTGTCGGCGGGGCCGGCCGCAGGCGCCGCCACACCGCCTTTCGGCGGCCCCGGCGGCGCGGGCGCTCCGGATCTCGGTCCGAACGTCACCGTCTTCGATCCCGGCATGCCGGTCGGCCAGATCCAGGCGACCCTCGACGCGGCGCACACCGCCCAGGTCGACGACGAGATGGGCAGCACGCGGCACGCCTACCTGTTCAAGCCCGGCACGTACGGCACCGCCGAGCAGCCGCTGCAGATCAAGGTCGGCTACTACACCGAGATCGCCGGCCTGGGCGCCTCCCCCACCGACGTCGTCATCAACGGCAAGGTCGAGGTCTACAACCGCTGCCTGGCGGACGGCGGCACCGGCAACTGCCTCGCGCTGGTCAACTTCTGGCGCACCCTGTCCAACCTGTCGATCAACGTCAACGCGGCCGGGCAGGACGGCTGCCGGGCGTCGGCGAACTTCTGGGCCGTCTCCCAGGCGGTGTCCCTGCGCCGGCTCGACATCAGCGGCGGCAACCTGTCGCTGATGGACTACTGCACCGCCGGCCCCCAGTACGCCAGCGGCGGCTTCATCGCCGACTCCAGGCTGCCGTCCGTCACGAACGGGTCGCAGCAGCAGTGGCTGACCCGCAACAGCGAGGTCGCCGGCTGGTCGAACGGCGTGTGGAACCAGGTCTTCGCGGGCGTCGTCGGCGCACCGGACGAGGCCGCGTTCCCGAACCCGCCGTACACGACGCTCGACACCACTCCCGTCAGCCGGGAGAAGCCCTACCTGTACGCCGACGCGCGGGGCAGGCTCAACGTCCGCGTGCCCGCCGCCCAGAAGGGCACCCGGGGCATCACGTGGGCCGGCGGCATGACGCCGGGCCGTACGCTGCCGATCGGCGACTTCTTCGTCGCCAGGCCGTCGGACCCGGTGCAGGTCATCAACAGCCAGCTCGCGCGCGGCAAGCACCTGCTGCTCACGCCCGGCGTGTACGACATCGCGCGGAGCATCGAGATCAAGCGCCCGAACACGGTCGTCCTCGGCCTCGGGCATGCCACGCTGACCGCCGTGCACGGTTCGACCCCGCTCGACGTCGCGGACGTGCCCGGCGTCGTCATCGCCGGCGTGACCATCGACGCGGGCCTCACGAAGTCGCCGGTCCTGCTGCGGGTGGGCAAGAAGCACGGGGAGCGCCGGAGCTCGGCGGACAACCCGACCACCCTGTCCGACGTCTACTTCCGGGTCGGCGGCCCGCACGTCGGCAAGACCGACGTCGCGCTGGAGGTCAACAGCGACCACGTGCTCATCGACCACGCGTGGGTGTGGCGCGCCGACCACGGCGTCGAGGGCTTCACCGACACCCAGCGCTGGAACACCAACACCGGCCGCAACGGCGCCGTCATCAACGGCGACCACGTGACCGCGACCGGCCTGTTCGTCGAGCACTTCCAGCAGTACAACACGGTCTGGAACGGCGACGACGGCACCACGATCCTCTACCAGAACGAGCTGCCCTACGACCCGCCGACGCAGGCCGACTGGATGAACGGCGACGTGGAGGGCTGGGCCGGCTACAAGGTCGGCAACCGGGTGAAGACGCACCGCCTCTACGGAGGTGGGGTGTACGTGTTCAACCAGAACAATCCGGAGATCCACACGGAGAACGGGTTCGAGGTGCCGCAGACCCCGGGCGTCCGCCTGCACCACATCATGACGGTCAACCTGAGCGCGGGAACCATCGATCACGTCGTCAACGGCGTGGGGGATGCGGCCGACATGACCAAGGTGGGCGCGCCGGTGTACGTCACGGACTATCCGGCCCCGTAGAAGGCATCAGGGCGGGACGGCATCGCCGTCCGTCTCGTCCGGCGATCGAGGGGGCGGCGCGACACGATGGGGCATGGGGCGAAGACCGCTGTTGCTGTTCGCCGCTCTCGCCCTCGTGCCGGCGCGTTCGCCGCCTCTTCCCGTACAGCAGGGCCAGGGACCGGGGGTCGCTCTGCCGGGCGGACGCCGTCGAGCTCGTCCGCCGGCTGAGCCCGCCGCTCCTCGGCCGGGCTGATCAGCCCTCCGGGAGGGAGTCGCGCAGGGACTCCGCGGTCAGGGAGTTGCGGGCGGCCAGCAGCTCGCGCGGGGTGCCTTCGAACATGATCTCGCCGCCCGACCGGCCGCCGCGCGGGCCGAGGTCGATGATCCAGTCGGCGTTCTTCACCACGTCGAGGTTGTGCTCGATGACGATCACCGAGTTCCCGTGGTCCACCAGCGTGTTGATGATGTTCAGGAGGCTGTTGATGTCGGACATGTGCAGCCCGGTGGTGGGCTCGTCCAGGACGTAGACGGTGCCCGTCTTGCCGAGCTCGGTGGCCAGCTTGATGCGCTGGCACTCGCCACCGGACAGCGTGTTCAGCGGCTGCCCGAGCTGGAGGTAGCCGAGCCCGACGTCCACCACCGACCGCAGCTTCTTGCCGATCTTCGGTTCGGTGAAGAAGTCGGCCGCCTCGGCGGCGCTCATGGTCAGCACGTCGCTGATGTTGCGGCCGCGCAGGGTGTACTCCAGCACCTTCTCGGTGAACCGCTTGCCCGAGCACACCTCGCACACGGTGATCATCGGGTCCATGAAGGCCAGGTCGGTGTAGATGATGCCCTCGCCCTGGCAGTTGGGGCAGGCCCCGGCCGAGTTGAAGCTGAACAGCGAGGCGCTGACGCCGTTCTCCTTGGCGAACTGGCGGCGGATCTCGTCCATGATGCCGGTGTAGGTGGCCGGGTTGGAACGCCGGTTGGTGGTGACCGCGGACTGGTCGACGATCACCGCGGACGGGTGCTGGGCGCGGAAGACCTGGTGGATGAGGGTGCTCTTGCCGGACCCGGCGACCCCGGTCACCACCGTGAGGACCTCGGTCGGGATCTTGACGGTGATGTTCTTGAGGTTGTGCAGCGAGGCGTCGGTCACCTGGAGGTGGCCGGTCGGCCGGCGGAACTCCGGCTTGAGCCCCAGTTTCCGCCGCATGCAGTCGCCGGTCAGCGTGTCGGCGGCGTAGAGCCCCTTGACGTCGCCCTCGTACACGATCTCGCCGCCGTGCTTGCCCGCGCGCGGGCCGAGGTCGACGACGTGGTCGGCGACCTCGATGACGTCGCGGTCGTGCTCGACCACCAGCACCGTGTTGCCCTTGTCGCGCAGGTGCCGCATCAGCGTGGTGAGCCGGCGCACGTCTTGGGGGTGCAGGCCGATGGTGGGCTCGTCGAAGATGTAGGCGACCTCGACGAGGGAGCTGTTGAGGTGGCGGATCATCTTGATCCGCTGCGACTCGCCGCCGGACAGGGTGGAGGTCTCGCGGTTGAGGGTGAGGTAGTCGAGTCCGAGGTCGACGAGGTGGCCGAGCCGTTCGAGCAGGTTCTGCACGACGGTGCTCACGTGCGGGGAGGTGATCTCCCTGACGGCCTCGATCAGGTCGTCAGCCTCCAGGGCGGCGAACTCGGCGATGTTGCGGCCGTTGATCTTGCAGGCCAGCACCTCCTTGTTCAGCCGCTGGCCCTCGCAGGTGCGGCAGACCGAGATCGAGACCACGCGTTCGAGCGCCCTGCGGTTCTTGGCGCTCATCTCGTCGGGGTTCTTGCGCAGGTAGAGCCGGTCGAACTTCTCCAGCAGACCTTCGTACTTGGAGTTGATCTGCCCGCCCTGCCAGTCGAGGGCGATGGAGCTGTCGGCGCCGTGGAGCAGCGCGTCCCACTCCTCGCGGCTGTAGTCGCCGAGCTTCTTGTCGTTGTCGAACAGGCCGGCGTTGGCGTACAGCTTCCAGAACCAGCCGCCCACGGCGAAGGCCGGGTGGTCGATGGCTCCCTCGTTGAGCGAGCGCGACTTGTCCAGGAGCTTGTCCAGGTCGAGCTGCATGCGCCGGCCCAGGCCCTCGCAGTCGAGGCACATGCCGGCCGGGTCGTTGAAGGAGAAGGCGTTGGAGTAGCCGACGTGCGGCTCGCCCGCGCGGGAGAAGAGCAGTCTGAGCAGCGCGTACAGGTCGGTGATGGTGCCGACGGTGGAGCGGGAGTTCCCGCCGATGCGCTTCTGGTTGATGATGATGGCCGTCGACAGGCCCTCGATGACGTCCGCGTCCGGCTGACCGTATCGGGGCAGCCGGTTGCGGACGAAGGCGGTGAACGTCTCGTTCAGCTGCCGCTGCGATTCGGCCGCGATGGTGTCGAACACCAGTGACGATTTCCCGGATCCGGACACGCCGGTGAAAACCGTTATCTGATGTTTCGGCACCTCGATCGAGACGTTCTTCAGGTTATTTTCGCGCGCTCCGGCGATCGTGATGAATTTCGGTTGCATACCATCCACGCTAGAAGACATTGCGGTCAATTCATGGCCGCAACCAGGCGGGAAGCTCGGTCAGCCGGGCGGTTTGCGATCCCTTCCGCCCCCAGCGCAACTTCTCGAAAGGTACGGCCAGCCGCGCCTCGGGAAAGTCCGTACGCAACACCGAAATCATGACTCTCGACTCCAACTGCGCCAACTGCTCCCCGATGCAGTAGTGGGCGCCGTCGCCGAAGGTCAGCCGCTTGTCCCGCAGCTCGGTGTTGATGCCCTCGATGTCCACGAGCACGGGCGCGCCCTTGGGCAACCGTACCCCGTCGATCACCACCTCCTCCGCGGCGAAGCGCCACAACGTGTAGGGAACGGGCGGGTGCTCCCTGAGCATCGTCTCCACGAACTCCGCCGGGTCGGCGCCGGGAGCGAGGTGCCCGGCGAGCGTCTCGGCCAGCAGGAACCCGAGGAACGACCCGGTCGTGTCGTGCCCGGCGAAGATCAACCCCATGATCATGTAGATCAGGTGGTCGGCCGACACCTCGCCGAACTCCGCCCGGGCGCGCTCGTAGAGCACCCTGGTCATGCTGTCGGCGGTGCCCTCCATCGCGCCCCGCACGGCCTCGGCCAGCAGCTCCTCCAGCGAGGATGTGTCGTCCTCGGCCTCGTCCGCGGTGCCCAGCGCCATGGCCTTCATCGCGCTGACGGCCTTTCTGGCCGTGACGGGGTCGGTGACCGAGACGCCGAGCAGGTTGCAGATGACCAGCAGCGGGAAGCTGTAGGCGAAGCCGTTGATCAGCTCGGCGGGCTCGCCCTTGGCCTCGGACTCCTCGGCCAGCTCGGTGAACAGGTTGCGGGCGATGGTGGCGACGCGGCCCTCCGCGGCGGACAGCCGGCGCGGGTTGAACGCGGGCGCGTGGATCCGGCGCAGCCGCCGGTGGTCGTCGCCGTCGACCGCGATGATCGTGTACGGGCGCAGCTCCGGGACCGGGCAGTCCAGGCCGTCGTCCACCCCGTGCCAGGACTCCGGCGCCAGCGCGGGATCCTTGACCATCCTCGGGTCCGCCAGCACCGCCTTGGCCAGCGTGTAGTCGGTGATCACCCAGGCCGGGCCGCCCGCGGGCGCCTGGGCCCGCACCAGCCGGCCGCCCGCGCGCAGCTCGTCGTGGACCCGCGGCTTGTCCCGCATCGACTGCATCGGGCATTCGAAGGGGTTCACCTCGACTGCGAGCTTGCTGTTCATGACAGCACCGAGAATCCGGCGCCGTGCGGGTCGAGCAGGTCCGCCCGGCGGCCCAGCGGGGTGTCGGCCGGCGGGTTCTCCACGCTGCCGCCCAGCTCGACGGCCCGGCGTACCGTCTGCTCGACCTCGCTCACCCCGAACGTGACCGCCCAGTGCGGGCGCACCGCGCCCGTGACGCCCAGCTCGCGGGTGCCGCCCACGGTCCGGCCGTCGACCTGCCAGTCCCCGGAGACGGCCGTCAGGCCGAGCGTGTCGCGGTAGAAGGCGGCGGACCTGGTCGGGTCGGTGGTGACCAGCTCGACCCGGCGTACGGAGCCCGGCCCGCCCATCTCCTCGGCGCCGTCCATCTTCAGCGGCTGCCACACGGCGAAGGCCGCCTGCGCAGGGTCGGCGTAGACCGCCATCCGGCCCAGGCCCATGACCTCCATCGGGGTCATGATGATCTCCCCGCCGGCCAGCGTCACCCGCTCGGTGAGGGCGTCGGCGTCGTCGGTGGTGAAGTAGACCGTCCAGATGGCCGGCATGCCGTGCTGGCCGTCGGGGCCGTAGGGCCGGTGGTAGGGCGTGTCGATCTGGTGGTAGGCCACCGCGGCGACCAGCTTGCCGTCGTGGTGGAAGGTCGTGTAGCCGCCGGCCTCCGGTTCGCTGACCTCGGTCGCCGTCCAGCCGAACAGCTGCGTGTAGAAGGTCACGGAGGCGGCCACGTCCGGCGAGCCGAGGTCGAACCAGGACGGCGAGCCGGGGGCGTATCTGCTCACAATGATTCCCTTTCGCTGATTGCCGCGGCGCTGGCGTCCCACAGCCGCGCGGCCAGGTCGGGTTCGGCCGTCGGCCCCTCGATCGGGGCCGGCCGCCGGTCGAAGTAGTAGGCGCCGCGCTCGATCCGGTCCTCCGGCGCGGTGGCCAGCCAGAGCAGCGTGTCGGCGCCCCGCTCGGGGCTGCGCAGGAACGGGTTGTAGCGGAAGTACCAGGAGGCGATGGTGCCCCGGCCCACCAGCGTGCGGACCTGGCCGGGATGGAAGCTGACCGGCAGCACGTCCGGCCACCTCCTGGCGGCCTCCGCGGCGAACAGGATGTTGGCCTGCTTGGAGGTGCCGTAGGCGCGGCCCGAGCTGAACGGGGCCCGTTCGGCGTTGAGGTCGCCGGGGTCGAGCCTGCCCTCGGTGTACGCGCCCGACGACGTCAGGATCAGCCGCCCGCCGGCCAGCCGGTCGCGCAGCGAGCACGCCAGCAGGAAGCCCGCCAGGTGGTTGGTCTGGATGGTGGTCTCGAAGCCGTCGGGGGTCGTGATCCTCGACCGGAACATGCCGCCCGCGTTGCTCGCCAGCACGTCGATGTGCTCGAAGCGCTCGCACAGCCGGGCGCCGAGCTCGCGGACGTCGTCCAGGCGGGCGAAGTCGGCGCGGATGCCGTACGGCGGGGCGGCGGAGACCTCGGTCAGCTCGCTCACCACCGACCCCAGCCGCTCAGGATCGCGTCCGACCGCGACCACGGTCGCACCGCGCCGG
Source organism: Nonomuraea sp. NPDC049709 (assembly GCF_040674815.1). Taxonomy (NCBI): domain Bacteria; kingdom Bacillati; phylum Actinomycetota; class Actinomycetes; order Streptosporangiales; family Streptosporangiaceae; genus Nonomuraea; species Nonomuraea sp. NPDC049709. The sequence continues at coordinate 75,197 of NZ_JBFANM010000055.1, read as the reverse complement.
CCGAACTCCAGCGCGGCCGCCCGCCCGATCCCCGAGGTGGCGCCGGTGACGACCACCGTGTGACCGGTGAACCCGGGCTCCGTGCGAGCGGCCGGCTCAGGCCCGGTCACGTCCGTTCCATCTCGTTGACGAAGCCCAGGAACTCCTTCGGGGTGGTGATCTCGGCGAGCTCGTCCTCCGGCAGCTTGACCCCGCAGGCGCGCTCGACGCGGTGCATGGTCTCGAAGACGGCCAGCGAGTCGAAGCCGAGGTCCTCGAACGTCGTGGTCTCGAAGTCGTCCGTCAGCTCGATGTCGTCGTCGTCACCCGCGACCTGACGCATGATCTGCTTCAGGTCCTCGAGGCTGAACTGAGCCATTTTCCTGCCTCTTCTTCGTCGGCGATGCCCGGACCTCTTGGTCCGCCCGCGCTCAGCTTCGCCGCTGGCCGTGCAATCACGCTCGAACGGCAATGGACCATCACAAGTCAGGCGCCCCTCTAGCCGGAATGGCGATCGTGGCCGCATGAATGCGCACTATGAAGAGGCGCAGCAGTTCTACGCGCGCCAGATGCAGCTGCTGGACTCCGGGGCCACCGACGAGTGGGCCGGCACGTTCGCCGCCGACGGCGTCTTCGAGGTCGGCGACATGGTGGTCCGCGGGGCGGACAACATCGCCGAGGCCGCACGCAAGACGGCCAAGGAGTTCGCCGACGCCGACATCACCCGCAGGCACTGGATCGGCATGCTGGCCGTGGACCCGCACCCCGAGGGGCTGAGGGCACGCAGCTACGCGCTGGTGCTGGAGATCACCGCCGGGGGCGACGTGGTGCCGCGGCGCAGCACCGTCTGCACCGACCTGCTGGTCGGCTCGGCGGACGGCTGGCGCGTCAAGCACCGGCGGGTCACCCGGGACGGGATCGACCCGGCATGAGCCTGAACCTGGGTTACTCGATCCGGTCGCGGCCGGACGGCCGGCTGACGGAGCGCATCGTCCGGTCCATGCTGGCCGACGACTGGCCGGCGGAGTTCTGGGCCTGGTTCACCGAGCGGTCCGCGCAGACCACCCACCACGTGGAACGGGCCTCCCTCGACGAGCTGCCGGGCTGGAGCCGCGACCCGGGTACGGGCGACTACGGCCACCACAGCGGCAAGTTCTTCCGCGTCACGGGCATCGACGTGACCATTCCCGGCGCGCCCGTGCCGCACTGGAGCCAGCCGATCATCGTGCAGCCCGAGATCGGCATCCTCGGCATCCTGGTCAAGGAGTTCGACGGGGTGCTGCACTGCCTGATGCAGGCCAAGTTCGAGCCGGGCAACGCCAACGGGCTGCAGCTGTCGCCCACGGTCCAGGCCACGCGGAGCAACTTCCAGCGGGTGCACCGGGGCAAGGCCGTCCCCTACCTCGACTACTTCCGCGACTGCGCCCGCCACCGGGTGCTGGCCGACGTGCTGCAGTCGGAGCAGGGGGCCTGGTTCTACCAGAAGTGCAACCGCAACATGATCGTGGAGGTCGACGAGGACGTGCCGGTGGGCGAGAACTTCCGCTGGCTCACCTTCGGCCAGCTGCACCAGCTGCTCGGCGTGGAGAACCTGATCAACATGGACGCGCGCACGGTGCTGTCGTGCCTGCCGTTCACCGGCCTCGACCGGCACCCGCTGAGCGACGCCCCCGAGGACGACTTCCACCTCGCGCTGACGCGCTCGTGCAGCGGCGCGGAGGGCAGCCTGCACGCGATGCCGGAGATCCTCAGCTGGATCACCGGCATCCGGGCGCAGTCGGAGGTGCGCGCCAAGGTCGTGCCGCTGGCCGGGATGCCGCACTGGCACCGGGCCGGGGGCCGGATCTCGCACGAGAGCGGGCTGTTCTTCGACGTGATCGGCGTCGACGTGACCACCGGGTCCCGCGAGGTGACCGGCTGGAGCCAGCCGATGATCGAGCCGTGCGGCAACGGGATCGTGGCCTTCGTCGTCCGCCGCATCGACGGGGTGCTGCACGCGCTGGTGCACGCCAGGGTCGAGCCCGGCTACGTCAACGTGGTGGAGCTCGCGCCCACCGTGCAGTGCACCCCGGAGAACCTGCGCGTGCTGCCGCCGCAGGCCCGGCCGCGGTATCTGGACGTGGTGCTGAACGCCCCCGCCGAGCAGGTGCGCTACTCGGTGGCGCTGTCGGAGGAGGGCGGGCGCTTCCTCAACGCGATCAACACGTACGTGATCGTCGAGGCGGACGTGGACGACGACGCCGACTACCGCTGGATGCCCCTGCACCAGCTGGTCGACCTGCTGAAACACAGCAACTACCTGAACGTCCAGGCCCGCAGCCTGGTGGCCTGCCTGCAGAGCCTGTCCGCGCCGTCCGTCGCCGCCAAGGTCAGAAGGTGAGTCCTGATGCGCGTCCTGTTCACCACGTTCGCCGCACCCTCCCACTTCTACGCCCAGGTCACCGTGGCCTCGGCCCTGAGCACGGCCGGCCACGAGGTGATCGTGGCCAGCCAGCCCGACCTGATCGACACGATCACGGCCGCCGGCTTGACCGCCGTGGCCGTCGGCCCGCAGCTCGACCTGGAGCCCGAGACGCAGCAGGCCACCTCCAGCTTCGCCGGTGACCGCAACCTGGGCGGGCTGGCGATGAGCAACTCCAGGCACGATCCCTTCCCGTGGGAACGCGGGCTGGGCATGTTCAGCGCGATGACCGCCTTCGTCTTCCAGAACGTCTGCTCCGAGCAGATGGTCGACGACCTCGTCCGGCTGGCCCGCGACTGGCGGCCCGACCTGGTCGTCTGGGATCCGCTGACGCTGGCGGGACCGGTCGCGGCCAAGGCGGTCGGCGCGGCGCACGCGCGGCTGCTGTTCGGCCCCGACCAGATGGCCCGTAACCGGCTGGCCTTCCGCGCGCTGCTGGACGAGCGGCCCCCCGAGCTGCGGGACGACCCGCTGGCCGAGTGGCTGGTCTGGTCGCTGGCCCGCCAGGGCGTACGCCTCGACGAGTGGGACGAGGAGCTCGTGTGCGGCCAGTGGACGATCGACCCGACCCCGGCCTCCATGCGGGCGCCGCTCGGCCTGCACTACGTGAACGTGCGGTACGTGCCCTACAACGGGCGCTCCGCCCTGCCCGGCTGGCTGCGCGAGGAGCCCCCGTACCCCAGAAGGGTCTGCCTGACCCTGGGGGTCTCGCTCGGCGAGGTCGAGGACGGCGGGACCGTGGCCGCGGGCGACCTGATGGCCGCGGTGGACGGGCTGGACGTGGAGGTCGTCGCCGCGCTCCCCGCGGAGTTGCGGGAGCGGCTGGGCACGATGCCGCAGAACGTGCGCGCGGTCGACTTCGTCCCGCTCAACGCGCTCCTGCCGTCATGCGCCGGGATCATCCACCACGGCGGCTCGGGCACCTTCATGACCGCGCTGGCGCACGGCGTGCCGCAGCTGGTCGTGCCCGACCTGATGTGGGACTCCAAGGAGAAGTCGCTGGCGCTGACCGCCAGCGGGGCCGGCCTGGTCATCCAGGACCAGGAGAAGCTCTCCCCCGACCATCTGCGCGAGCGGATCACCACGCTGCTGGACGATCCCGCCTACACGGCCGGAGCCGCGCGGATGCGGACGGAGATCGTGGGCACGCCCAGCCCGAACGACATCGTGCCGGTACTGGAACGGCTGACCGCGTTGCGAAGAGGATGAGGAGAGATCGATGGACCGGACCGTGATCGTCACCGGTGGTGGGTCGGGCATCGGCCGCGCCACCGCGCACGCCTTCGCCGAGCAGGGCTGCGGCGTCCTGATCGTCGGCCGCGACGCCGGCGCGCTCAAGGAGACCGCCGCCCCGTACGACACCGTTCACCCGCTGGAGGCCGACCTGACCGCGGACGGCGCCCCCGAGAGCGTCGCCGCGGCGGCCATGGAGCGCTTCGGCCGGGTCGACGTGCTGGTCAACAACGCCGGGATCGGGATCTTCGGCGGGCTCGGCAGCCTCGGCCGGGCGCAGGTCGAGGCGCAGGTCGCCACGAACCTCGTCGCGCCGATCCTGCTCACCCAGGCGCTGCTCGGCCCGCTGACCGCGGCCCGGGGGGTGGTGGTCAACATCGGCTCGGCCGGCGCCCTCGGGCTGCGCTCCTGGCCGGACAACGCGGTGTACGGCGCCACCAAGGCCGGGCTCGACCTGCTGACCAGGTCGTGGGCCGTGGAGCTCGGCCCCCGCGGGATCCGCGTGGTCGGGGTGGCGCCCGGCGTGATCGACACCGCCGCCGGGGTACGGGCGGGGATGCCCGAGGCCGCCTACGCCGCCTTCCTGGACGGCATGCGCTCGCGGGTGCCCACCGGCCGGATCGGCACGCCGGAGGAGGTCGCCTGGTGGATCACCCAGCTCGCCTCCCCCGAGGCCGCGTACGCCAGTGGCGCCGTCCTCGCCGTCGACGGCGCCCTGTCCGTCACATGACCGTCCGTCACATGACGTCCGTCACATGACGTCCGTCACATGACCGACAGACACGTGACCGCCGGCGAGCCCACGCCGGCGGTCACGTGATCGTCAGCGTGGGCTCGCACCGACGCGGCTCTCGGCGTAGTCCTTGGCCGCGTTCAGCGTCAGCATGCTGTTACCGCTCAGCGCCTTGCGCGCCAGGTCGCGGGCCTGCGCCACGGTTCCCTGCGCGCCGAGCACGTCGGTGACCCGGTCGGCGGCGATGCCCACCGTGTGCGCCGAGGTCACCACGGTGCTGTCGCCGTCCGGCCGCACCGTCCACCGGCCGGTGTGCAGCGACAGCAGGGGCGGGGTGCGCAGCTGCTTGTAGACGATGAGGTGGTCGGGGAAGCACACCCGCACCGAGGTCGTGGTGTGCGTCGACCCGTCGCGCGAACGCGTCTCCATCTCCATGAGCTGCAGGTTGGGCGTCTCCTCGGTCACCGTGATCCCGGCCACGTGGGTCAGCCGCTCGTGCCACAGGTCGGCGCGGTGGAGGAACTCGTAGACGCCGGCCGCCGATCCCCGCACGGTCACGGAGTCCTCGAAGGTCATGAGCCGGTCACCGGGGCTCTCCACGGCGCGGCGCAGGGCGGCCAGCTCGGCCTCGCTGTTGCGGTTGACCGCGTTGGTGATCCACCTCACCGACGCGCGGTCGTCGTCGGCGGCGCGGAAGTCGTGCGTCAGCCGTACCCGCGTGCTCCCGCGGCCGTCGGGCTCGACGATCCATTCGCCGCCCATCGCTGCCACGGGGTGCGACGACTTCTCCTGGCGGAAGCGGATGCGCAGCCTTTCGCGGTCGAACTCCCGCCGGGACGTCCAGCCCTTCGGCTTGCCGTTGGCGGTCGCCCAGATGCGGATGCGTTCCTCGTGGTCGTCGTGCGAGAGCAGCTCGACGTGCACGGTGGGCGGGAAGACGGCCGGCCACGTGCCCGCGTCGGCGAGCACCGCGTACACCGCCGCCGGCTCGGCGGAGACGGTGATCTGATGTTCGGTCTCGTGGATGGCTGACGTCGCCATGGGTCTCTCCGGTCTCTCAGTAGTTCCCTAGTCCGCCGCAGACGTTGATCGCCTGCGCGGTGATCGACGCGGCCGTGTCCGAGACCAGGTAGCGCACCATCCCGGCGACCTCCTCGGGTGTGGAGTAGCGGCCGAGCGGGATCTTGTTCTCGAACCGGGCGAGCACCTCCTCCTCCGTGGTCCCCCAGAAGGCCGCGTACCGCTGGCGCACCCCCTGTGCCATCGGCGTCTCGACGTAGCCGGGGCAGACGGCGTTGACCGTGATGTTCGTCTTGGCCAGCTCCAGCCCCAGCGCCTTGGTCAGGCCGACGATCCCGTGCTTGGACGCCGAGTACGGCGCGGCCAGCACGACCCCCTGCTTGCCCCCCGTCGAGGCGATGTTGACGATGCGCCCCCGCCCGTGCTCCAGCATGCCGCCGGTGGTGAGCGCCGCCCTGGTCACCCGGAAGGCGCCGTTGAGGTTGGTCTCGATGACGTCGAGCCACAGCTCGTCGGCGATCTCGGCGGTGACTCCGCCGCCGCCGCGGCCGGCGTTGTTGACCAGGATGTCGATCGGGCCGTAGCGGTCGCGCGCCGCGCGGACCAGCTCCTCGATCGCGGCGGGGTCGCGTACGTCGCACGCGGTCCCGTCGACGTCCATCCCGGACTCGCGCAGTTGCTTGACGGTCAGCGCGACCGCGTCGGCATCCCGCGCGCAGAGGAACACCCGGGCGCCGTCACCTCCGAGGGCGCGGACGATGGCCAGACCGATGCCGCTGGTACCGCCGGTGACCAGCGCGTGGGGGCCTTGGTCGGACATGAGTTCTCCCTTCGGTCGGCGTCAGAGTCGCACCGCCCGCTCGAATGGCGGTGGACGACCTGAGTTCGAGCGCGCCCCAAGAGACGTGGCGCAGCGTCGTGCTGAACGGACAACGCTGTCGACCGAGGAGCACGAATGCCACACGTCACTTTCGTGAACAGGTTCCTGCTGCATGCGCCGGCGGAGGAGTTCGAGCGCGTGTTCGCCGCCACGTCGGAGTTCATGGCCGCACAACCGGGCTTTCTGTGGCACATGCTGCTGCGGCCCCTCGAATCGGACCAGGACGGCCGCTACGTGAACGTGGCGGCCTGGCGGGACGCGCAGGCGTTCCGGGCCGCGGTGGCGCATCCCGGCTTCGGGCCGCACGCCGCCGCGCTGCGCGAGCTGGCCACCAGCGAGCCCGCCCTGTACGAGACGCGCCAGACGCGCACCGCCGTCACGGAGCCGGCATGAGCAGGGCCGGCGGGAACGGGGCCGGGACGAAGGGAGCCGGCGCGGGGAGGCGCGTGGTGATCACGGGGCTCGGCGTGGTCGCCCCGGGAGGCATCGGGGTCAAGCCGTTCTGGGACTTCCTGCTGTCCGGCGCCACCGCCACCCGGACGATCAGCACGTTCGACCCGTCGCCGTTCCGTTCCCAGATCGCCGCCGAGTGCGACTTCGACCCCGAGCTGGCCGGGCTGTCCGCGCAGGACGCCGACCGGCTGGACCGGGCGGCCCAGTTCGCCGTGGTCGGCTGCCGCGAGGCGGTGGCCGACGCGGGGCTGCGCATCGACGAGGCCGCCGCGCACCGGGCCGGGGTCGCCCTCGGCAGCGCTGTCGGCTGCACGCAGAAGCTGGAGTCCGAGTACGTGGCCATCAGCGGCGGCGGCGCGACCTGGGAGGTCGACCACACCCGGGCCTCCAGCCACCTCTACGACTATTTCGTGCCCAGCTCCATGGCGGCCGAGCTGGCCTGGGCCGCCGGCGCGGAGGGGCCGGTGTCGATCGTGTCGGCGGGGTGCACCTCGGGCATCGACGCGGTCGGCTACGCGGCCGAGCTGATCCGCGAGGGCACGGTGGACGTGATGATCTCGGGCGGCACCGACGCGCCGATCGCGCCCATCACCGTCGCCTGCTTCGACGCGATCAAGGCCACCTCCAGCTACAACGACGACCCGGCCACCGCCTCGCGGCCCTTCGACCGCACCCGCAACGGGTTCGTGCTGGGCGAGGGCGGCGCGATCCTCGTGCTGGAGGAGGCCGGGTCGGCCCGGCGGCGGGGGGCACGCGTCTACGCCGAGATCGCCGGGTACGCCTCGCGCAGCAACGCGTACCACATGACCGGCCTGCGGCCCGACGGCGCGGAGATGGCCGCGGCGATCACCGCGGCGCTGGACGAGGCCCGCTGCGACCCGTCCGAGATCTCCTACGTCAACGCGCACGGCACGGCCACCAAGCAGAACGACCGCCACGAGACCGCCGCGTTCAAGCGGGCGCTCGGCGCGGACGCCTACCGGGTGCCGATCAGCTCGATCAAGTCCATGATCGGCCATTCCCTGGGCGGGATCGGCTCGCTGGAGGTGGCGGCCAACGCGCTGGCCGTGGCCCATGACGCGATCCCGCCCACCGCGAACCTGCGCGAGCCCGACCCCGAGCTGGACCTGGACTACGTGCCGGTGACCGCGCGGGAGCAGCCGGTCGGCACGGCGCTGACCGTGGGCAGCGGGTTCGGCGGTTTCCAGAGCGCCATGGTGCTGCGCGAGTTCGAGGGGTGAGCCGATGACCGACGTGATGGTGACGGGGGCGGGAGTGGTCGCCCCCAACGGGCTCAGCCCCGGCGACTACTGGACGGCCGTGCTGAACGGCCGCAGCGGGATCCGGCCCACGACCGCGACCGGCCCGGTCGCCTCACCCGCGCCGCTGAGCGGGCAGGTGGATGCGTTCGTGGCCAAGGAGCACCTGCCCGGTCGGCTGCTGCCGCAGACGGACCCCATGACGCGGTACGCGCTGTTCGCCGCCGGCCGGGCGATCGAGGAGTCCGGGGTCGAACCGGACGCGCCGCTGGACATGGGGGTGATCACCGCCAGCGCCTCGGGCGGCTTCGACTTCGGCCAGCGCGAGCTGCAGCACCTGTGGAGCGAGGGGCCCGACCACGTCAGCGCGTACATGTCGTTCGCCTGGTTCTACGCGGTCAACACCGGCCAGATCTCGATCAGGCACGGCCTGCGCGGGCCCGTCGGCGTGCTCGTGACGGAGCAGGCGGGTGGCCTGGACGCGGTCGCGCACGCCCGGCGCAAGGTCGTCGCGGGCGCGCGGCTGATGGTGACCGGCGGCATGGACTCCTCCCTCTGCCCGTACGGCCTGGCCGCCCAGGTGCGCTCCGGCCGGTTGAGCACGGGCTCCGACCCGGCCACGGCCTACCTCCCGTTCGATCGCCGCGCGCGTGGCCATGTCCCCGGCGAGGGCGGCGCGATGTTCACCCTGGAAGAGGCGGACGGGCAGGGCCGGCGCGGGTACGGCCGGATCGCCGGGTACGGCGCCAGCTTCGACCCCCCGCCGGGCTCGGGACGCCCGTCCACCCTGGTCAGGGCCATCGAGACGGCCCTGAGCGACGCGGACGTGGCGCCGGCCGACGTGGCGATGGTGATCGCCGACGCCGCCGCCGTGCCCGAGCTCGACGTGGCGGAGGCGGAGGCGCTGGCGGCGGTGTTCGGGCCGCGCGGGGTCCCGGTGACCGCCCCCAAGACGCTGACCGGGCGGCTGTACTCGGGGGCCGGGCCGCTGGACATCCTCACCGCGCTGCTCGCGCTGCGCGACGGGGTGGTGCCGCCGACCGCGAACGTGACGGACGTCGACCCGGAGCTGCCCGTCGACCTCGTGCTCGGCGCGCCCCGGCCGGCTTCGGGCACCGCCGCGCTGGTGGTGGCCAGAGGGTTCGGCGGGTTCAACAGCGCGATGGTCGTGCGCGCATGAGCGGCGAGCTGTACATCTCCGGCTGCGGGACCTGGCTGCCGCCCGCCGTGCCGGTGCGGGAGGCGCTGGCGTCGGGCGAGTGCGAGGCCGCTCTGGCGTCCTCGACGGGCATGGCCGCGGTGGCCACCGCCGGCAAGGAGACGGGGCCCGAGATGGCCGCCCGCGCCGCCCGTACCGCGCTCGACCGGGCCGGGGCGGGCCCGGCCGACATCGACCTGGTCCTGCACGCGAGCCTGTACTTCCAGGGGCACCACCTCTGGGCGCCGGCCTCCTACGTGCAGCGGGTCGCGGTCGGCAACTCCTGCCCCGCGATGGAGGTCAGGCAGGTCTCCAACGGCGGGATGGCCGCGCTGGAGCTGGTCCGGCGCTACCCGGGCACGGGCGCGCTCATCACGACCGGCGACCGGATGACCCCGCCGGGCTTCGACCGCTGGCGCAGCGACCCGGGCACGGTCTACGCCGACGGCGGCACGGCTCTGGTGCTGTCGCGCTCGGCCGGGTTCGCCCGGCTGCGCAGCCTGACGACGGTCTCCGACCCCGCGCTGGAGGGCATGCACAGGGGCGGCGACCCGTACGGGGACCCGTCGCCGGACGAGCAGCCCACCGTCGACCTCGGCCTGCACAAACGCAACTACGTACGCGAGATCGGCACCGCGGCGACGGCCGCGAAGGTGCGCGCGGGCCAGGAGGCCGCCCTGTACGGCGCGCTGGACGCGGCGGGCGCTGAGCTGGCCGACATCGACTGGTTCGCGCTGCCCCACCTGGGCCTGCGCCGGCTCAAGGCCGCCTACTTCACCGGGTTCGGCATCGAGCCCGAGCGCACCACCTGGCCGTGGAGCAGGCACGTCGGGCATCTGGGCGCGGGGGACCCGATCGCCGGTCTCGACCACCTGGTGTCGACCGGCGCGCTCCGGCCGGGCCGGCTGTGCCTGCTGGCCGGCGTCGGTGCGGGCTTCACCTGGTCCTGCGCGGTCGTGGAGATGCTGAGCCGCCCCTCGTGGGCGCCGGAGGAGGAGAGGTCCTGACATGGAAGCGGTCCTGCTGATGTTCCCCGGGCAGGGGTCCCAGCACCCGCGGATGGCGTGGGGGCTGTACGGCGAGGAGCCCGGGTTCACCGCCGCGATGGACGAGGTGTTCGCGGCCTTCGGCGAGGCGGGCGCCGAGTTGCGCCGCGACTGGCTGAGCGAGCGCCCGCGGGTGCCGCTGGACCACGTCACCCGTTCGCAGCCGCTGCTGTTCGCCATCGACTACGCGCTCGGCAGGACCCTGCTGGAGCGCGGGGTGCGGCCCTGGGTGATGCTGGGACACAGCATCGGCGAGATGGCCGCCGCCGTGCTCGCCGGGGTCTTCACCCTGGCCGACGCGGTGGCGCTGGTACGCCAGCGGGTCCGGCTGCTGGCGGCCTCGCCGCCCGGCGGCATGCTGGCGGTCTCGGCCGGGGTGGCGGCGCTGGAGGGCCTGCTGACCGAGGACGTCGTGGTGGCGGCGGAGAACGCGCCGCGGCAGACGATCGTGGCCGGGCCCAGCGAACCGCTGGCCGAGGTGGAGCGGGCGCTGCGGGCGGAGGGTTTCACCTGCGCCCCGGTGCCCACGCTGATCGCCTTTCACAGCCCCTCGCTCGCGGCCACCGTCCCACCGGCCGTGGAGAGCTTCGCCGGCACGCCGGTGGGCGCGCCGCGGATCCCCCTGTACTCCGGGTACGCGGCCCGGCCGATGACGCTGGAGCTGGCGGCCGATCCCGGCTACTGGGCCCGGCACCCGGTGGCGCCGGTGCGGTTCTGGCCGGCGCTCGACGAGATCCTGTCCACCGGCTCCCCGGAGGACGGCGTGGTCTGCGTCGAGGCCGGCCCCGGGCAGGGGCTGAGCACGATCGCGCGGCGGCACCGGGCCGTGCGCAAGGGGCCGGGCAGGGTGGTGCCGCTGCTGCCCGCCCGGGCGGGTGGCCCGGAGGCGGGCCCGGAGGCGGGCAGGGCGGCTGACAGAGCGGCGTTCGCGACCGCGCTCACCGCTCTACCGGGTGAGGCGGGCCGTGACGAAGCGGACCGGCACGTCGATGACGAGCGGCCCGCTCCCCTGGCGTAGCGCGTCGAGCCCGGCGATGAGGCGCTCGCGCAGCTCGGCGGCCTGAGGCTCCGGCAGGTGCTGCCACAGCAGCCGCATGCCCTGGGTGTGCGACCAGTCGACCCACTGCTCGGCCGTGGCGGCGGTCATCCGTACCGGCTCGTCCAGCACGACGACTTCGTCGAAGCCCGCCCGCTCCAGCGTCGCCGCCAGGTCCGCCGGATGCTCGAGCCAGCTGTTGAAACGGCGCACCAGCGATTCCGGCTGCCATTCCGGCGGCAGGTGACGGAGCAGCTCGGGAGAAATGAGCGGGGTGAACTCGGGTGGCAGGAACGGAAACTCCCCGGTTTTGAAGACGGGGCTGGTGAAAGCCAGCCGCCCGCCGTCGGCGATTAGCCCGGCATATCGCGAGAGCGCCGCCGGGGCGTCCGGCAGGAAAATGATGCTGTAGCCGCCCTGCACGACGTCGAAGGACCGGGCGGGCAGCTCCGGCCTTTCTCCGTCCATCACCCGCGCCTCGGCATTGCCCAGGGCGCGGGTCTCGATCTCCTCGCGCACCTCGGCGACCATGGCGGGGGCCAGGTCGATGCCCAGCACGTGACCGCTCGGGCCCACCTTCTCCGCGGCCGGGAAGAGGCTGGCCCCCCGGCCGCATCCGACGTCGAGCACGCGTTCGCCGGGGGCGGGCGCGGCCAGTTCGACCAGCCGCCGGCCCATGGGGGTGAAGAACTCGACCCCCATCTTGTCGTACTTCGCCGCCGCGGCGTGAAAGACGGTTGCGATCTGTTGTTTGTACGTCGATGTGTCCACGCATACCCAGTATTCGAGCAGCCCTGGAGAACCGGTTGAGAACGGGTGTAGTCACATTGTCCGAACGAACGCCGGGCGCAAATAATCAAAGAGAGATTTCCCCATTGGAGCGGAGTAAGTGATGAGTCAGCAGATCGCCACCGTCCGCCGCATGGTCAACGCCTACAACACCGGTGAAACCGGCGATGTCGCGGAGTACATTCACCCCGAATATCTCAACCCCGGCGCCCTGGAGCACTACCCGGACGCGCGCGGCCCGGAGGCGTTCGCCGGCGCGGTCAAATGGCTGAAGTACGCCTTCTCCCCCGAGGCGCACCTGGAGGAGGTCGGCTACGAGGAGAACGGCGAATGGGTCCGCGCCAAGCTGGTCCTCTACGGCCGCCACGTCGGCAACCTCGTCGGCATGCCGGCGACCGGCCGCCGCTTCTCCGGCGAGCAGATCCACCTGATCCGGATCGTCGACGGCAAGATCCGCGACCACCGCGACTGGCCCGACTACCTGGGCACGTACCGGCAACTGGGCGAGCCCTGGCCGGAGAACGGCGGCTGGCGACCCTGATGAAGGACCTCGAAGCGCTCAGGACGCTGATCCGCCTGGGCAGTCTGCACACCCCGATGGCGGTGCGGGTGGCGGCCACGCTGCGCCTGGTCGACCACATCCGGGCCGGCGCCACCAGCGCGGGAGAGCTGGCGGAGCGGACCGGCACCGACCCCGACGCGCTGGCCCGGCTGGTCCGCCACCTGGTGGCGATCGGCGTGCTCCAGGAGAGCGCGCCGGGCCGGCTGGCCCCGACCGAGGTGGGACTGCTGCTCGCCGACGACCACCCGGCCGCCCAGCGGGCCTGGCACGACCTGAACCAGATCGTGGCCAGGGCCGACGTCGGATTCGTCCGGCTGCTCGACGCCGTCCACACCGGCCGCCCGACCTATGCCGACTTCTATGGCAAGACCTTCTACGACGACCTGGCGGACCGGCCCGACCTGCGCGAGTCGTTCGACACGCTGATGGCCTGCGACCAGGACGTCGCCTACGACGCCCCCGCGGCGGCCTACGACTGGAGCGGGGTCCGGCACGTGTGCGACGTCGGCGGCGGCACCGGCGGGTTCGTGACCGCCATCGCCCGCCTCGCCCCGCACGTCACGGCCACCGTCGTGGAGCTGCCCGGCACCGCGGCCGCCGCCCGCGAGCACCTGGCCGCGGAGGGGCTGACCGAGCGCGTCGAGGTCGTCGAGGCCGACTTCTTCAAGCCGCTGCCCTGCGCGGCCGACGTGATGATCCTGTCGTTCGTGCTGCTCAACTGGCCGGACGAGGAGGCCGTACGCATCCTGGAACGTTGCGCCGAGTCGCTGGAGCCGGGCGGCCGGATCCTCGTCTACGAGCGCGACGACCTGGAGGAGAGCTCGAGCAACGAGCTGTTCACCGAGCTCGACCTGCGGATGCTGGTGTTCCTCGGAGGCCGGCTGCGCACCCGCGACGCCTGGTGGGACCTGGCCGCGCGGGCCGGGCTGGACGTGGAGGCCGTGCACCGGCTGCCCTCCCCCACCATCCCCTTCGACCTGTCCCTGCTCGTTCTCGCTCCTGCCGGGGAGGCCCCATGAGCACGCGCATGATCACCAGCGGCGACGTCACCCTGTGGAGCGAGGGCTTCGGCGACCCCGCCGACCCGCCCATGCTGCTCGTCGCGGGCGGCAACCTGTCGGCGATGTCCTGGCCCGACGAGTTCGTCGAGCTGCTCGCCGCGCGCGGGCACCACGTCATCCGCTACGACCACCGCGACACCGGCCGCTCGTCCCGCGTCGACTTCGCGAGCCATCCCTACACGTTCGACGAGCTCGTCCTGGACGCGGTCGCCGTGCTGGACGCGTGGGAGGTCGCCGCCGCGCACGTCGTCGGCATGTCGCTGGGCCACACCATCGGCCAGCTGCTCGCCCTCGACCATCCCGGGCGGCTGCTCAGCCTCACCGTCATGCTCGGCGGCGCGCTGGACGTCGACTTCGACGCCGCCATCGAGCACGCCACCGCCGGGCGGCCGTCCGCCGACGGCCTGCCACCGCCCACTCAGCGCTTCCTCGACGTGATCGCGCTGATGTCGCAGCCGGTGGACGGGCCGGAGGCCGAGCTGGAGCGCAGGGTCGAGAAGTGGCGGCTGCTCAACGGCGCGGACCTGCCGTTCGACGACGAGGAGTTCCGCCGCCGCGAGCTGCGGGCCATCGCGCACGCGGGCACGTTCCAGGAGCCGATCACGCACCACCTGATCGCCCAGCCGCCGGTCTCGCGGGGGGCGGAGCTGGCCGGCGTGACCGTGCCCACGCTGGCGATCCAGGCCGTGCACGACCCGGCCGCGCCGCCGCCGCACGCCCGCCACGTCGCCGAGCTGATCCCCGGGGCGCGCGTACGGGAAATGCCGGGGATGGGGCACGCGCTCGCCTCCGCCGTCCACCTGCCCCTGGCCGCGGCGATCTGCGAGCACACCCACCAAGCTGCCCATCAGGTCATCACGGGAGGAGCACCACGATGACGACCACCACGATGACACCCGTCTCGGAGAGCGAGCTCGGCCGCCACCTGCTGACGATCCGCGGCTTCCATTTCGTGCTCGGCGCCCTCGGCGACCCCTACGCGCGGCTGCTGCACGGGGACGGCGACGGCACGGACGCCATCGGCGACGAGATCCGGCAGCGCGGCCCGCTGTACCGCAGCGAGCTGGGCCCCTGGGTCACGGCCGACGCCGAGGTGGCCGCCGCGCTGCTGCGCGAGCCCCGGCTGGACACCGGCCACCCGGGCGCGGGCCAGGACCACGTGCGGGAGAACCTGTGGGAGACCTGGCGGACCTGCCACGTCACCCCGCTGAGCGGCACGCCGCTCACGCTGCCGCTGGCCGAGTACGCCAGGCTCGCCCGGCTCAACGACCCCGTGCTGGGTCCCCGCGTCGCCGGCTCCTGGCGCGCCGACGTCCGGCGCGCGCTCTCCACCGTGCTCGACCCGCTCGGCCCCCGCTTCGACCTGGTCACCGACCTGGCCGGACCCGCCGTCGCGGCGGCCCTGGCCGCAGTACTGGGCTTCCCGGACCCGGCGGCCGCCGAACTGGCCACGCTGCTGCCCCGGCTCGGCGTCGCCCCGGACTCCGTGCTCTGCCCGCCCCGCCTCCCGGTGGCCGGCGAGCTGGCGGAGGCCGCCGCCCGCGCCCGCGAGCTGGCGCGTGACCTGGTCGAGGAGCGGGCGGCCGGCCCTCGGGACGACGCGGTCAGCGCCCTGCTGGCGACCGGCCACGACCGGGCCGACGTGACCCAGGTCTGCCTGCTGCACCTGGTGGCGGGGGCCGGGATCGCCACCGCCACGCTGTCCGGCGCGGTCGTGGCGCTGCTCGGCCACCCGGACCGGTGGGCGGCCCTGCGGCAGGACCCAGGGCTGGCCGCCGACGCCGTCGAGGAGACGTTGCGGTGGGCGCCGCCGGTGCGCATCGTCAGCCGGATCGCCCAGGAGCCGATCGCGATCGCGGGCCAGGAGATCGACGCCGACGACCACGTGGTGATCCTGGTCGGCGCCGCCAACCGCGACCCCTCGGCCGGCCCCGACCCCGATCGCTTCGACCCGGCCAGGAAGAACGCGCTGAACCTGTCGCTGACCGGCGGCGGGTACGAGGAACTGGTGGCGCCCCTGGCCCGGCTGATCGCGACCGAGGCGGTGCGGGGCGTGGCCACCCGGCTGCCCGGCCTCAGGACCGACGGAGCGCTCCTGCGCCGCATGCGCTCGCCCGTGGTGCAGGCCGTGCTGAAGCTGCCGATGTCGACAGGGGGATGACGATGCGTGTGTTGATCACGGCCTTCGCCATGGACGCCCATTTCAACGGGATGGTGCCGCTGGCGTGGGCGCTGCGTACCGCCGGGCACGAGGTCCGGGTGGCCAGCCAGCCGAGGCTGGCGGACAGCATCACCAGCGCGGGGCTCACCGCCGTGCCGGTGGGCGGCGACCATCAGGTCGAGCAGGTGATGGCGGCGGCCGCCCCCGGCGTGTTCGCGCTGCACCAGAACCCGGACTACCTGGAGGGCCGCTCCGAGCTCCTGGACCTGGCCTTTCTCGAGGCCTCGACCACGATGCTCACGGCCACCTTCTACTCCCAGATCAACAACGACTCGATGATCGACGACCTGGTCGGCTTCGCCCGCTGGTGGGAGCCCGACCTGGTGATCTGGGAGCCGTTCACCTTCGCGGGGGCGGTCGCGGCACACGTCACCGGGGCCGCGCACGCCCGCCTGCTGTGGGGGCCCGACCTGTTCCTGCAGGCGTACCAGCGGTTCCTGCACCTGCTGGCGCCGGAGCCCGCCGAGCGCCGGGACGACGCCATCCGAGAGTGGCTGACCTGGACTCTCGGCCGTTTCGGGTGCTCGTTCAGCCCCGAGGTGGTCACCGGGCAGTGGACGATCGACCAGATGCCCGCCAGCGTGCGGTTCGATCTGGACCAGCCGCTGGTGCCCATGAGGTACATCCCGTACAACGGGCCGCTGCCGGCCGTGGTGCCGCCGTGGTCGCAGTCCGCCCCGGACCGGCCCCGCGTGTGCGTCACGCAGGGCATGACCGCGCGCACGACCGGCTTCTCCGGGCTGGACGCGGTGGCCGAGCTGCTGGAGTCGGTCGCCGAGCTCGACGTCGAGGTGATCGCGACGGTGAAGGAGAGCGACGGCCTGCGCCCGCTGCCCGGCAACGTGCGCGTGGTGGACAACATCCCGCTGCACGTGGCGCTGCCGGACTGCGCCGCGGTGCTGCACCACGGGGGCGCGGGCACCTGGGCGAGCGCGGCCTTCTACGGCGTGCCGCAGCTGAACCTGGCCTGGCAGTGGGACGACGTCTACCGCGCCCGGCAGATGGAGAAGCTGGGCGCCGGCATGTACCTGCCGCCCGGCCCGGCCCGCGAGGCGTGCAGCGTCCGGGACAGCCTGGCCCACCTGCTGGGGCAGAGCTCGTTCCAGGACGGCGCGGCCCGCATCCGTGACGAGATGCTCGACTGCCCCACGCCGAACGAGGTGGTGCCGACGCTGGAGGACCTGACCGTGGCGCATCGCCGTTCCCGGATGAGCCCGCACCCTTGCTGATGAACGGCTGCTGATGAACGGCGAACATGTGAGTGAGGAGCAGTTCCGCCGGGCGCTGGCCGGGCACGCGGCCGGGGTGGTGGTCGTCACCGCGGCGGTGGAGGACGTGCCGGTCGGGCTGACCGCCACCTCGTTCTCCTCGGTCAGCCTGCGGCCGCCGCTGGTGTCGTTCTACATCGGCCAGTCGTCGTCCACCTGGCCGTGGCTGCGCAAGGCGGACCGGTTCGCGGTCAACGTGCTGGCCGGGGACCAGGCGGACCTGGCCGCCCGCTTCGCCGGCGCGAACGGCGACCGCTTCGGCCCGCCGACGCTCTGGCGTACCGACCACCTGGGCACCCCGCTGCTGGACGGCGTGGCCGTGCACCTGACCTGCTCCCCGTACACCACCGCGGACATCGGCGACCACGTGCTGGTCGTCGGCCTGGTCACCGGCACGCGGATCGCCGAGAGCGGGGAGCCGCTCCTCTACCACCAGGGACGCTTCGGGCAGTTCACCCCGGACGGCCGGTAGACCCGGCCGGTCAGTAGATCCAGCCGGATTCCCTGGCGATGCGGATGGCGTCGATGCGGTTGCGGGCCTTCAGCTTGTTCACGATGACCGTCAGGTAGTTGCGGACGGTCCCCGGGGAGAGGTAGAGGCGGCCGGCGATCTCCTTGGCCTCGTCGCCCTCCGCGGTGAGCTGGAGGACCTCCAGCTCGCGCTCGGTCAGCGGGCAGCCGATGGAGCCCCACGCGGCCAGGGTGACGTCGGTGTCGAAGACCCGGTGGCCGGCCGCGACCCGGCGGATGGCGTCGGCCAGCTCCTCGGGTGACGACTTCGTCAGCATCAGCCCGCCCAGCCCCGCCGACAGCGCCTGGCGCACGGTGGGGAGCTTGGCGAGGCTGCTGAGCAGCAGGGTCTCGCAGTCGGGCAGGTTCTCCTTCACCTCGACCGCCGCCTCCAGGCCGTCCTTGCCGTGGATGTCGGCGTCGATGACCGCGACCTGCGGGTTCTGGTGCTTGGCCGTGGCGACGATCTCCTTGCTCGCGGGCCCCGCGCCGACGACCTCGATGTCGGCCTCGAGGTCCAGCAGGGCGACCAGCGCGCCTCGGAGCATGTCCATGTCTTCGGCGATGATGACTCGGATCACGTCGTCTCTTCTGGCGGACATGTCGGTGACCTTCACTGCGGGAGGTTGTCGTGTCGGAAGCGCGGGCGTACGGCGCTGGCCAGCGTACGCAGCGTGGCGGCCAGGACGGGCCTGGTCTGCTCGGGCTCGATGATCTCGTCGGCCGACAGCCGCTCGGCGGGCAGGTGGGGAGCCATCACCTCGCGCTCGTAACAGGCCATCAGGTCCTGGCGGGCGGACGGATCCCGGCCCAGCTCGCGCCGATAGACGATGTCCACCGCCCCCTCGACGCCCATGACGGCCATCTGGGCTCCCGGCCAGCAGAAGACCGCGTCGGCGCCCAGCGACTTGGAGTTCATCACGATGTACGCCCCGCCGAACGCCTTGCGCAGCACCACGGTCAGTCGCGGCACGGTCGCCTCGGAGAAGGCGTACAGCAGCTTGGCGCCCTTGCGGATCACGCCGTTCGACTCCTGCTTGGTGCCGGGCAGGAAGCCCGAGGTGTCCACCAGGGTCACCAGCGGCACTCCGAACGCATCGCAGAGACGGACGAATCGTGCGCCCTTCTCGGAGGCCGAGATGTCCAGGGCGCCGGCCAGGGCCTGCGGCTGGTTGGCGACGATGCCCACGGAACGCCCCTCGATGCGGGCGAACCCGATGACCAGGTTGCGGGCGAAGCGCGCCTGCAGTTCGAGGAAGCTGCCGCGGTCCACGATCCCGCCGATCACCTGGCGGACGTCGTAGGCGGTGCGCGGGTTGCGTGGTAACACGGGAAGGGGTCCCGGCCCGACCGGCTCCCCCATGGGCACCTCGGACCAGCACGAGTCCGGCAGGTACGACAGGACCTGGCGGGCCAGGTCCATCGCCGCCGCGGAGTCGTCCGCCACCAGGTGGACCACGCCCGACTGACGCGCGTGCACCTCGGATCCGCCGAGCTCGCCCGGCGTGACGTCCTCGAAGGTGACGGCCTTGACGACCTGCGGCCCGGTGAGGAACATGTGCGCGCTCTCGCGCAGCATGATGACCACGTCGGTCAGCGCGGGCGAGTAGACCGCTCCCCCGGCGCAGTTGCCGAGGATCAGGCTGAGCTGCGGCACCCGGCCGGAGAGCTGGGCGTTCGCCCGGAAGATGGCCCCGTAGCCGTCCAGCGCCGCCAGACCTTCCTGGATGCGGGCGCCGCCGGAGTCGAGCAGCCCCACCACCGGGATCCTGGCGCGTTCCGCGCGCCGGAGGGTGCCCACGATCTTCGCGGCGTGCATCTCTCCCAGAGAGCCGCCGAGCACGGCCGAGTCCTGGGCGAAGAGCCCGATCGGGCGGCCGCCCACGGTCGCGTTCCCCGTCACGACCCCGTCGCCGACGGGCCGTTTGGCCTCCATCCCGAAGGCGGTGACCCGGTGCCGTGCCCGGCTGCCGAATTCCAGAAAGGAGCCCGGGTCGACCAGCATGTCGATGCGGCGGTGGGCGTCGATGTCGCGAATCGGCTGCGCGACTGAGGTCATCACATACTCCAAATTGCAGCCGTGAATTATCCGGGCATTTCTCTGATCTCCAGGAATGCAATACAAACATTCACGTTCGGGCATGTCAACCGACATGAATGCGCCGATTCAGGCACCGGCGAAATACGCGGTAGCACTGCCTGCACATTTGATTGGCATTTGATGCCGATTAGAGGTCGGGGGCGTCGTCCGTCGCGGCGTCGTCCAGGGTCGTCGCGATCCAGTCGACCAGCGGCAGCTCGGCCGCCTCGGCGGCCTGCGACCAGCGTTCGGCGCGCTCGGAATCCAGCGGGATGACCACCTGTGCCGGATTCCGCTCGCCGCCCCCGCGTAATCTCCGGCGTTCCCGGAGTTCCCGGCGGAGACGTTTCACCGACCATTTTTCCTTTTCCGCTCGGGCCAGCCAGTCGTCCTGGTCCTGCTCCGGCAGGGAAGCCGTCTCGGCGTGGTGCTGGAGGCTCAGCGTGTCCCGTCGACGGGACACCGGGAATTTCCGCGCCACCCACGCGTAGTTGCGCAATGTCTGGTAGTCGAGGGCGGTCTCCTCGATCACCATCCGGTAGCGGTCGGGGAATGTCCGTTCCCCGTACAACAGCCAATCCCCCAGCCACCACGCCGAGGAGTCGGTGATCCGCTTCAGGTGCCGTCCGATCCGGCCCCAGGATTCGAGGGTCAGCCCCGTGGGAATGCGCAGCTCGACGGTTCCGGCCTGGATACCGGCGTCCATTCCGAGCGGCCCTCGGCCGGGCCGCCGTCCCGGCCCGATGCCATTGGGCGAGCCGGCCGGCCGCGGCAAGCCGTCCTGATTCCCCGGCTGATTGTTGAAACTCGAATCCATGGAGGTTAGTTTCTCCTTAGCGAGGAATGTCGCCGCACGTTTCCCCGCGGCCCGTACCCCCATGACGGCATCACATGCCCGCAGGCGAATATCACGATCCGCACGCGTCAATGCGAACAGTGACAGTCGCTGGTCGCGCGGCCGTGGCCGCCCCGTCCGGCGCGGCTTTCTCTGTCCCTGGCGGTAAAGGCGATGACGATCGAGTGACTTTCGAGTACACCGGCAGCGGTGACCCCGCGCGCACGCTGGCGCTGCTGTGGCGCACGGCCGAGCCGGTCGGGCGCAGGGGGAAGTCCGAGCTGAGCGTCGGCCGCATCGCCCGAGCCGCGATCGAGGTGGCGGACGAGGAGGGCCTGGACGCCCTGTCCATGCGCCGCGTCGCCGAGCGCCTGGGCGTGGGCACGATGTCGCTCTACACGTACGTGCCGGGCAAGGCCGAGCTGTTCGACGTGATGCTCGACCTCGTCTACGGCGAGGCGCACCGGAGCGGGACCGGGGGCGGCTGGCGGGCCCGCCTGGCCCGGATCGCCAGGGAGAACCGGGAGCTGCACCTCCGCCACCCCTGGCTCCTGCGGGTCGCCACCAGCCGGCCGGCGCTGGGTCCGAACGCGCTGGCCAAGTACGACCACGAGCTACGCGCGATCGACGGCATCGGCCTGACCGACCTGGAGATGGACGCCGTCCTGACGCTGATCAACGGCCTGGTGCACGGCATGGCCGGCCACGACGCGGGGCAGCCGGGCCATCCGTGCCGCTCCTTCGAGTTCGCCCTCGCCCGCGTCCTGGACGGCATCGACGCCCTGATCTCCAGGAGGTGAGGGCGTCAGTGCGCGTTCTTGTTCCGGTAGAGGTGCACCGCCAGCGGCGCGAACACCAGCGTGGTGATCGCCGCGATGATCAGCGCCCACATGACGTCCCAGAACCCCGCCGTGCCGTGCATCAGCGTGCGTGACGCCGTGGCCGCGTGGCTGATCGGGTTGAGCTGCACCAGCGTCTGCGTCCACGACGGCATGGTCTCCGGCTGGACGAAGATGTTGCTGGTGAACACCAGCGGATAGATCACGATCATGCTGGTGCCCGAGACCCGCTCGGGGACGCTGGCCACGACGCCGATCGCGGCGAAGATCCAGCTGATGCTGAAGCCGAAGACGATCAGCACGGCCATGGCCGCGAGCACGCCCGTGATCCCGCCGGCCGGCCTGAAGCCGAGCAGCAGCCCCAGCCCGACGGTCACCGAGAGGGCGATCACGTAGCGGACGATGTCGCCGACCAGGTTGCCGGCGATGGTCGCCGGCTGCCAGAACGGCAGCGTCCTGAACCGGTCGAAGACGCCCTTGTTGATGTCGGTGTTGATCGCGGTGCCGGTGTAGACGGTCATCAGGATGACGCTCTGCACGGCGATGCCCGGCAGGAAGAACTGCAGGTATTCCTGGGTGGAGCCGGCGAAGGCCCCGCCGAACATGTAGGTGAACAGCAGCAGGAAGATGATCGGCAGCAGCAGCATGTCGATGAGCTGGGCCGGGAAGTGCTTGAACGCCATCGCGCCGCGCCACAGGTGGGTCACCGTGGCAGAGAGCGCGCTCGCCCGCGGCGGGCGCTCGCGCACCGACACCGCCGCCCTGACCGGGTCCTCGACTCGCTGGGTGGACTGTGTCATGCCTTGCTCTCCTCCCTGACCGGCGTGTCGTCGGCCTTGTGTCCGGTGAGCGTGAGGAACACCTCGTCGAGGCTGGGCTGCCGCACGGCGAACTCGACGGTCTCGATCGACGCCGTGGCCAGGGCGCCCAGGGCGGGGATGACCCGTGCGCTGTCGTCCACCCTGGCCGACAGGCGGGCCGGGTCGGTCTCGAGGTGCACGGGCACGTCGAGCTCGCGCCCGAGCAGTTCCTGCGCCCTGGGCCGCAGCTCGGGCTCGCGCAGCTGCACCTGGAGGGCGATCGAGCCGACCGACGACTTCAGCTCGCCCGTGGTGCCCTCCGCGATGACCCTGCCGTGGTCGATGACCGCGATGCGGCTGGCGAGCTCGTCGGCCTCCTCGAGGTATTGAGTGGTGAGCAGGATCGTGGTGCCGGAGGCCAGCAGCGCCTTGACGATGTCCCACACCTGGTTGCGGCTGCGCGGGTCCAGCCCGGCCGTGGGCTCGTCGAGGAAGAGCAGGTCGGGGGTGACCACGATGCTGGCGGCGATGTCCAGCCGCCGGCGCATGCCGCCCGAGTAGGTGCTGACCAGCCGGTCCCCGGCGTCGGTCAGCTCGAAGGCCCCGATCAGCTCGGCGGCTCGCTCCCTCGCGCGCTGCCAGCCGTAGCCCTGGAGCCGGCCCATGAGGACCAGGTTCTCCGTGCCGGTGAGCGCGTCGTCGACCGAGGCGGCCTGCCCCGTGACGCTGATGCGCCGGCGTACGGTGTCGGACTCGCGGACCACGTCGTGGCCGAAGATCGTGGCGGTGCCGCCGTCGGGGTAGAGCAGCGTCGCGAGCATGCGGATTAACGTTGACTTCCCAGCACCGTTGGGGCCGAGGACGCCGTAGACGACACCGGACGGGACCATGAGGTCGATCCCGTCGACGGCCTTCGTCTCGCCGAAGCTCTTCCGCAGGCCCGCGGTTTCTATAGCTGGCGTGCCGTTATTCCTCATGCTTCCGACGATAACCCGGCAGCGCGGTCAGTTCCTGACCGCATTGTCCGGCGCAGCCGATTTCTCCAGCGATACTCAGCGGAAACTCGACCAAATAATCCGACCCTGGGATTCCGTTCGAGTCAGGAGGCCGGCGTGGAATTTGAGGTAATCGTGGTCGGCGGCGCGCTGGCCGGCCTGTCGGCGGCCATGTTCCTGGCCCGCCGGGGAATCCGCGTCGTGCTCGCCGAACGGCACGGCGGCACGTCCATTTATCCCAAGGCGGCCGGGCAGAATCCGCGCACGATGGAGCTGATGCGCATCGGCGGCGTCGCGGAGCAGGTGGCCGAGACGGTCGACATCCGTGGCCGGCAGGGCGACTTCACCATCAAGGTCGCCGAGACCGTGGGCGGCCGGACGCTGCACACCTTCGCCGAGAGCTTCGAGGAGCTGGTCGGCGCCACCGAGGACTGCACCCCCATGCCGTGGGCGCTGGCCTCCCAGGACAAGGTCGAGCCGATCCTGCTGGCCCAGGCCGCCAGGTACGGCGCCGACATCCGGTTCGGCACCGAGCTGACGGACTTCTCCCAGACCGAGGACCATGTGACGGCCCGTCTGCGCGCGCCGGCAACCGGCGAGGAGAGCACGGTCACCGCCCGCTACCTGGTGGCCGCGGACGGCCCGCGCAGCATGGTCAGGGAGAAGCTGGGCATCCCCCGGCACGGCCTCGGATCGCTGGCCCACTTCGTCGGCGTGATCTTCGAGGCCGACCTGTCGGCGGTCCTGCCGCCCGACTCCACGGGCTGGTACTACCTGCAGAACCCCAAGTTCACCGGCACCTTCGGCCCGACCGACCGCCCGGACCGGCACACGTTCTACGTCCAGTACGACCCCGAACAGGGCCAGCGCCCCGAGGACTACACCCCGGAACACTGCACCGAGCTGATCCGCCTGGCGGTGGACGCCCCCCGTCTGCGGCCGGAGCTGCTGGACATCCAGACCTGGGAGATGGCCGCGCTGATCGCCGACCGGTGGCGCGCGGGAAGGGTGCTGCTGGCCGGCGACGCGGCCAAGGTCACTCCCCCGACGGGCGGCATGGGCGGCAACACGGCGGTCGGCGACGGCTTCGACGTGGCGTGGAAGCTGGCCGCGGTGCTGCGCGGCGAGGCCGGCGACGGCCTGCTCGACAGCTACGGGCACGAGCGCGGGCAGGTGGCCCGGCTCGTGGTGGACGAGTCGCTGAGCATCTACGCCGAGCGCATGGCGCCGCACCTGGCCGACAGCGTGCCGCGCGGCCGCGGCACCGCCGAGGTGCTGATGGGCTTCCGCTACCGCTCCGGCGCGGTGATCAGCGAGGACGACGACCCGGCCCCCGTCGAGGACCCGCTGCGCCCGACGGGCCGCCCCGGCTTCCGCGCCCCGCACGTCTGGGTGGAGCGCGACGGCGTCCGCCTCTCCACGGTGGAGCTGTACGGCGACGCCTGGGTCCTGATCGGCGACGCCGGCTGGGCCGAGGCGGCCTCGGCGGCGGCCCGCGACCTCGGCGTCACCCTGCGGGCCCACGCCCTCGGCCGCGACCTCTCCGACCCCGGAGGAAAGGTGGCCCGGCTCTACGGCATCGGCCGCGACGGTGCGAGCCTGGTCCGCCCGGACGGCGTGGTCGCCTGGCGCGCGACGGGCCCCGCTCCGGATCCCGAGGCCGCCGTCCGCGCCGCGCTCACCAGGGTGCTGGCCCGGACACCGCACGGATGAGCCGGCCCGACAGCAGCCGGATGTACTCGATCAGCTCCGGCGGCTCGTGCACCTCGAACTCGACGTCGAACATGCCGATCGTGAGCGCCAGCCACTGCAGCGAGTCGGCGGCGGTGCGCAGCATGCAGGTGCTGTCGTCGACCTCGGTGAGGATGCCGTCGCGCGGCCTGATGCGCTCGGCGATCTGCGTGATCGGCGCGTGGAAGGTGATCAGCGCGCGGTAGCGGGCCAGCGAGGACGTGATGGACTCCGCCACGTACGCGGCCACGTCCTCGGCGGGCAGCTCGCGCGCCTTGAAGCGCACCCCCGTGGCGTACGGCGCGGAGAGCCGGTCGATCCGGAACGTGCGCCAGTCCTCCCGCTGCAGGTCCCACGACATCAGGTACCACTTCCTGGCGACGTGGACCAGCCGGTACGGCTCCACGAGCCGGTTGCTCTCGCTCCCGTCGCGCTTGGCGTAGGCGAACCTGAGCCGCTCGCGGTCGCGGCACGCCTGCGCGATCACCATCAGGCACTCCGGGTCCACGACGGGCCCCGCCACGGTCACCGGGACGGTGTAGTTCTGCAGCGCGTTCACCCGGCTCCGCAGGTGGCCGGGCAGGACCTGCTCCAGCTTGGCCAGCGCCCGCACCGAGGTCTCCTCGATGTCGGCCACCGAGCCGCCCGCCGCCGTGCGCAGGCTGATCGCGACGGCCACCGCCTCCTCCCCGTCGAGCAGCAGCGGCGGCATGGCCGTGCCCGCCTCCAGCCGGTAGCCGCCGTTCGCCCCCGGCGTCGCGTGCACGGGGTAGCCGAGCTCGCGCAGCCGGTCGATGTCCCTGCGCAGCGTGCGCGGGCTGACCTCCAGACGTTCGCACAGGTCGGGCCCCGTCCAGTAACGGCTGTTCTGGAGCAGTGACAGCAGGCGCAGCATGCGCTGTGGCGTGTTAGCCATGCACCCCATCGTGGCACGCGTTGCGGTCAGAATCCGGCCGCAATCCGGTGGAACGCCGGCCGCCTGCCGTCAAGATGATTCCTTCACGCATGCCCGTGAATATTCGCCATTACGCCTGGTCAACGGCGATTTCTATAATTATTGGGTGAAGGGACTCATGCTTGCCGGAGGTTCGGGCACCAGATTGCGCCCCATCACGCACACCTCCGCCAAACAACTCGTGCCAGTGGCCAACAAACCCGTGCTGTTCTACGGCCTGGAGGCGCTCGCCGACGTGGGCATCCGAGAACTCGGCATGGTCGTGGGTGACACGCATGCCGAAATCGAGGCCGCCGTCGGCGACGGTTCGCAATTCGGCCTGGAGGTGACCTATTTACGGCAGCGCAAGCCGCTCGGGCTCGCCCACGCCGTATTGATAGCCCGCGATTATCTCGGTGACGACGACTTCGTCATGTACCTCGGCGACAACTTCATCGTCGGCGGCATCGACGACATCGTCGCCCGGTTCGTCAGGGACCGGCCCTCGGCCCAGATCATGCTCACCCGGGTCAACGACCCGCGCCAGTTCGGCGTCGCCCAGCTCGACGACCGCGGCCGGGTGGTCAACCTGGAGGAGAAGCCGCGCGAGCCCAAGAGCGACCTGGCGCTCGTCGGCGTCTTCCTGTTCACCCCGGAGGTGCACGAGGCGGTGGCCGAGCTGAAGCCGTCGGCCCGCGGCGAGCTGGAGATCAGCGACGCCATCCAGTGGCTGATCGAGGAGGGCCGGCGGGTCGAGTCGCTCACCATCTCCGGCTACTGGAAGGACACCGGCAACGTCACCGACATGCTGGAGGTCAACCGGCTGGTGCTGGAGTCGCTGGAGAGCCGGGTGGACGGGCGGGTGGACGGCGAAAGCGAGCTGATCGGCCGGGTCGTGGTCGAGCCGGGCGCGGTCGTCGAGCGCTCCCGCGTCGTCGGCCCGGCGATCATCGGCACCGGCTCCCTGGTGTCGGGCAGCTACGTGGGGCCGTTCACCTCGATCTCGCCGGACTGCGCGATCGTGGGCAGCGAGATCGAATACTCGATCATGCTGCCCCGCGCCTCCATCACGGGCGTGTCCAGGGTCGAGGCGTCGCTGATCGGCCACGAGGTCCAGGTCACCCCCGCGCCCGACACCCCCCGCGCCCACCGGCTCGTGCTGGGCGACCACAGCAAGGTCCAGCTGAGCTCATGAGGAAGGTGCTGGTCACGGGCGGCGCCGGGTTCATCGGCTCGCACTTCACCCGGGCCCTCCCCGACGCCGAGATCACCGTGCTCGACAAGCTGACCTATGCCGGCGACCTCGCCAACCTGGACGGCGTGCGGTACACGTTCGCGCAGGGCGACATCTGCGACGCCGGGCTGCTGAAAGAGGTGGTGCCCGGCCACGACCTGGTGGTCAACTTCGCCGCCGAGTCGCACGTGGACCGCTCGATCGAGGGCGCCGCCGTGTTCGTGCGGACCAACGTGCTGGGCACCCAGACCCTGCTCGACGCCTGCCTGGAGGCCGGGGTGCCGAAGGTCGTGCAGGTCTCCACCGACGAGGT
The DNA here is from genome assembly GCF_040674815.1 of Nonomuraea sp. NPDC049709. Classification (NCBI taxonomy): domain Bacteria; kingdom Bacillati; phylum Actinomycetota; class Actinomycetes; order Streptosporangiales; family Streptosporangiaceae; genus Nonomuraea; species Nonomuraea sp. NPDC049709. The sequence continues at coordinate 47,727 of NZ_JBFANM010000055.1, read as the reverse complement.
CTACGGCTCGATCGACGAGGGCTCGTGGACCGAGGACGCGCCGCTGCGGCCCCGGTCGCCGTACGCGGCCTCGAAGGCGGGCGGCGACCTGCTCGCCCGCGCGTACGCGATCACCCACGGCCTGGACGTCTCGATCACCCGCTGCGGCAACAACTACGGGCCGTACCAGTACCCGGAGAAGATGATCCCGCTGTTCGTCTCCCGCCTGCTGCGGGGCCGCAAGGTCCCGCTGTACGGCGACGGCGGCAACGTGCGGGACTGGATCCACGTCAGCGACCACTGCGCGGCGATCCGGCTGGTGGCCGAGGCCGGCCGGCCGGGCGAGGTCTACCACGTCGCCGGCACGGCGGAGCTGACCAACCTGGAGCTGACCGAACGCCTGCTGGCCGCCTGCGGCGCCGGCTGGGAGCTGGTGGAGTACGTCGAGGACCGCAAGGGCCACGACCGGCGCTACTCCCTGGACGACGCCAAGCTGCGCGCGCTGGGTTACCGCCCGGCGGTCGGCTTCGACACCGGGCTGGCCGAGACCGTCCGCTGGTACGCCGACCACCCCGGCTGGCATTCCGACCTGTGAGGAGCGACATGTACCCCGTGACCGTCGACAAGGCCGATCCCCGTTACCCGGACCTGGCCGGCCGCGGCATCAACGCCCGGTTCCCGGCCGACCCCGCGAAGATCGTCCTGGCCGGCGAGACCGAGCACGTGGTCCGGGCCGTGGAGGACGCGGTCAGGGCGGGCGAGCGGCCGGCCGTGCGCAGCGGCGGGCACTGTTTCGAGGCGCTGGTCGACCATCCCGGGACGCGGACGGTGCTGGACCTGTCGGAGATGAAGGCGGTCGGTTTCGACCCGGAGCTGAAGGCGTTCTCGGTGGAGCCGGGCGCGACCCTGGGCGCCATGTACCGGACGCTGTTCCTCCGCTGGGGCGTGACCGTCCCGGCGGGCCGCTGCCCCGAGATCGGCGTCGGCGGGCACGTGCCGGGCGGCGGGGGCGGCGCGCTCTCGCGCGCGCACGGCCTGTCGGTCGACCACCTCTACGGGGTGGAGGTCGTCGTGGTGGACGAGTCGGGGCGGGCCCGCGCCGTGCTGGCGACCCGCGAGCCGGACGACCCCCACCGCGACCTGTGGTGGGCCTGCACCGGGGGCGGCGCCGGCGCCTTCGGCGTGGTCACCCGCTTCCTGTTCCGCTCGCCGGGCGGCGAGCTGTCGCTGCCCGCGCCGCCGGCCGCCGTGACCAAGCAGACCGTCCGCTGGCAGTGGGCGGACCTGGACGAGGACGGCTTCGTCGGGCTCGTGCGCGCGTTCTCGGCCTGGCACGAGCACAACAGCGCGCCCGGCAGCCCCGGCGCCCGGCTCGACAACAGCCTGACCCTGCCCCGCGCCGGCGGCGGGCCGGTCACCCTGGAGAGCGCGGTCGAGGACGGCCACGCCGGCCTGGCCGACGCCTTCCTCGCCGAGGTCCGCCGCGCCGTGCGCGCGGAGCCCGAGACGGAGGTCTCGACCAGCCCGTTCCTGGCCGCCGCGCTCGTCCCCGACGAGTACGCCGGAGTGAAGGGCCGCTTCAAGTCCAAGGCGGCGTTCCTGCGCTCGTCGTGGTCGGAGGAGACGATCGCCGGCCTCTACCGCCGGCTCACCGACGAGTCGGGGTACCAGAACCCGGCGGCCGCCTTCTACCTGCTCTCCCACGGCGGGGCGATCAACGCCGCCGGGCCCGCGGACACGGCGATGGCGCACCGCGACGCCGTGCTCAAGGCGTACGGGTCGGTGTTCTGGTGGGACCCCCGCGAGGACGACCTGCACCTGAGCTGGATCCGCGAGACCTACCACGGGCTGTTCGCCGAGGCGGGCGGCGTGCCCGACCCGGACCGCGGGTACGGCGGCGCGTTCGTCAACTACGCCGACGCCGACCTCGCCGACCCGGAGCTGAACCGGAGCGGGGTCCCCTGGCACCGGCTGTACTTCCGCGACAACTACGCCGAACTGCAGCGGGTGAAGGCCCGCTGGGACCCGAGCGACACCTTCCGCCACGCCCTGTCGGTCCGGCTGCCCTGACGCGGCAGGAGACGGCACAGCAGACGGCGCAGCAGAAGACATCGCCGGGCGGGATCCGCCCGGCGATGTCGTGTGGGACCCCCCTAGAGGACGCGGACCTCGGGCACGTAGACGATCCACTTGCCGCCCTGGGCGGCGAACTCCTCCTCCTTGGCCAGGATCTCCTCGGTGTGGTTCCACGCGAACAGCACCGCGTAGTCCGGGTACGGCCGGCCGAACTCCTCCGCCGACCGGATCGGGATGCGCGAGCCGGGCATCAGCCGCCCGATCTTCGCCGGGGTCGTGTCGTAGACGCACGGCAGCAGGTCGGGGCCGATGCCCGCGTAGTTCGTGACGGTCGCGCTCTTGGCGGTGGCGCCGTATCCCGCGACGCTGAGCCCCCGCCCGCGCAGGTCGCGCAGCAGCGCGACGAGGTCCGCGCAGATGCGGTCGATGCCGTCGCCGAGCTTCTCCAGCGTGCCGAGCTCGGCCAGCCCCCGGCTGGTCTCTTCCGCGATCAGCGCCGGGACGGCCGGGCTCGGCGCCCGCTCGCCCCTGCGGGCGATGGTGTAGCGCACCTCGCCGCCGTGCACGGGCAGCCGGTGCACGTCCACCAGCTCGAAGCCGAACCGGTGGGCCACGCCGCGCACCGACCGGGCGGTGAACAGGAAGAAGTGCTCGTCGTAGATCTGGTCGAAGGTGTTGCGTTCCACGATGTCGCCCAGGTAGGGGTCCTCGAAGACGAACACCCCGCCGGGGCGCAGCAGCGCGTCCACCCCGCGGAAGATCGAGTCCAGGTAGGGGATGTGGCAGATGGTGTTGGCCGCGTAGATGACGTCCGCCGGGCCGTCCTCGCCGGCGATCAGCCGGGCCGTCGTCTCCTCGAAGAAGTCGGTGCGTACGCGTACGCCGTCCTTCCTGGCCAGCTCGGCGACCCCGCCCGAGGGTTCCACGCCCAGGTGGCGCACCCCCGCGTCCTTGATCACGCCGAGCATGACCCCGTCGTTGGACCCGATCTCCACGCAGAACGGGTCCTCGCCGGTCAGCTCGGTGGCGAGCAGGTCGCGGGCGGTCTGGGCGAAGTGCTCGCGCATGCGCCGCGATCCGGAGGAGTGGTACGGGTAGTCGTGGTGGAACATCCGGTCCCTGGGCACCTCTTCGAGCAGCTGCACCATGGTGCACCGGGTGCACAGCCCCACGGCCAGCCGGAAGTGGTAGGCCTCGCCGGATTCCTGCTCGGTGAGGAAGGTGTCGGACAGCGGCTGCTTTCCGAAGTCGAAGAACTTCCTGACTTCACCTTCACAGACACGACATTTGCTCACATCGGGCTCCTGCTCTACTCCGCGAAGATGGCGACCGCTCGGGCCCAGCCCGCTCCGGCGCCTGTGATCTTGATGGGGAAACACACCACCTGGAAGCCGTACGGCTCTCCCAGCGCGTCCAGGTTGGCCAGCCGTTCGATCTGGCAGTACTCCCTGCTGCGCCCGGCCACGTGCGCCGGCCACAACACCGAGGGGTCGCCGCCGGCCCGGTAGCGGGCGATGACGTCGCCGAACGGCGCGTCCAGGCTGAAGGCGTCCGTCCCGATCACCCGTACGCCCAGGTCGAGCAGGAGGTGGACCGCGGGGCCGTCGAGCCCGGTGAAGTCGGTGAAGTACCGCTGCGTCCCCGCCCAGGCCGACGCGCCGGTGTTGAGCAGCACGATGTCGCCCGGCCGGGGCCGGCGGCCGGCCCGCTCGACGGCCTTCTCCACGTCGGCCGCGCCCGCGACGGACCCCTCGCAGCCGGTCAGGTCGAGCAGCAGCCCCGGGCCGTAGAACCACTCCAGGGGCAGCTCGTGGATGTCCCGCGGCCGGCCGTCGCCGTAGCGGGCGCGCGAGCCGTAGTGCGACGGCGCGTCCACATGGGTGCCGGTGTGCGAGGTGAGAGAGAGGCGATCCAGCGACAGGAACTCCCCGTCGGGCAGCTCGGCCGGATCGAACACCACCCCGAAGTGCTCCCGCATCTCCTCGGCCATGTGCGCGGCCCCCTGGGCCGGGGTGAGGATCTCGTGCCCGATCGGGTCGGGCTCCCACGCTGACGCGTCCACAGAGCTGCTGATGTCGACCAACCGCACCGGCTGCCTCCCGCCCACTCGATCCGCCCACTCGATTCGTCGTCTTCGAGCACAGCGGTTGCCGCTGGAGTGTGGTTGGAGCGCCGGTGGACCAAACACTCGAAAGCGCTTCTCCAGCGCCATCGCCCAGGCTGATCCCGACGGTTCACCCGACCTACCCGACGAGCCTACGGAGCGACCATGGCACCTGATCTGCGAGCGCCCGTGACCCCCGAGGGACGCCGGCTCCTCGCCCTGCTGCGACCGCACCTGCCGGTGCTGGAGCGCGAGGCGGAGGCGCACGACCGCGCGGCGCAGCTGCCCGCGCACCTGTTCGCCCAGCTGGGCAAGGACGGCGTGCTCGGCGCCACCGTACCGGCCGGGCACGGCGGGCTGGGCGTCACCTCCATGCACGACGTCGCCGTCGCGCTCGGCGAGGTGGCCAAGGCCGACGCCGGGGTGGCGCTGGCCCTGCACATGCAGTTCAGCCGGGGTCTGACGCTGACCTACGAATGGCGGCACGGCCCGCCGCGGTCCCGCGCGCTGGCCGACGACCTGCTGCGGCAGATGGCCGCGGGCGAGGCGGTGGTGTGCGGCGCGGTCAAGGACGTCGGGCAGCCGACCACGCTGACCAAGGCCGACGGCGACGGCTACACGCTGACCGGGCGCAAGACGCTGGTCAGCATGGCGCCGATCGCCACCCACTTCGTGATCTCCGCGCAGGTGCGCGAGAACGGCGATCCGGTACGCATGGCGGCCCCCGTGGTGCCCCGTGACAGCGCCGGCCTGACCGTGGAGGACAACTGGGACGGGATGGGCATGCGCTCGTCCGGCAGCGTCGACATCACCTTCGACGCCGTCCCCGTGCCCGAGAGCCACGTGCTGCCGCGCGGGGCGCTCGGCGAGCCGGACGACGCGGCGCTGGCCGGCCAGACGGTCAGCTCGATCACGATGCTCGGGATCTACACCGCGCTGGCCGAAGCCGCGCGGGAGCTGACCGTCGCGCACGTGCGCAAGCGGGGCCGGGCGGCGCCCGCCGTGCTGACGAAGATCGCGGAGATCGACATCAGGCTCTACGCGCTGCGCTGCGCGGTCGCCGCCGCGCTGGACAACGCCGACCGGCTGGCCGAGGACCACAGCGGCGATCCGGCCGAGCGCGGGCGGGCCATGATGACGCCGTTCCAGTACGCCAAGCTGCTGGTCAACCGGCACGCGGTGGACGTCGTGGACGACTGCCTGAGCGTGGTGGGCGGGGCCGCCTACACCGGCTCCCATCCCCTGTCGCGGCTGTACAGGGACGTCCGGGCCGGCGGGTTCATGCACCCCTACAACTACGCCGGCGGCGTCGACTACCTCAGCGGGCAGGCCCTGCGATGAAGGCCCGCGAGCTGGCCGTCGAAGGCGCCTACGAGTTCGTGCCCGACATCTTCCCCGACGAGCGCGGCCTGTTCGTCTCGCCGTTCCAGCACACCGCGTTCGAGGCGGCCGTCGGGCACCCCCTGTTCCCGGTACGGCAGACGAATCACAGCAGGTCGCGCCTGGGTGTGGTGCGCGGCATCCACTACACGGTCACCCCGCCGGGGACCGCCAAATACGTCTACTGCCCGAAGGGGCGCTCGCTCGACATCGTCGTCGACGTCCGCGAGGGCTCGCCGACGTACGGCAGATGGGAGGCCGTGCTGCTGGACCCGCACGAGTTCCAGTGCGCCTACCTCCCCGTCGGCGTGGGGCACGCCTTCATCGCCCTGGACGACGACACCGTGATGGCGTACATGCTCTCCGAGGAGTACACCCCGGCCAACGAGCTGGCGCTGTCGGCGCTGGATCCGGCGCTGGGGCTGCCGATCCCGTCCGAGTGGGGCGAGCCGCTCCTGTCGGACCGCGACCGGGTGGCGCCGACGCTGGAGGAGGCGCGCGTGGCCGGGCTGCTGCCCAGCTACGAGACCTCCCGAGCGGTGGAGCGGGCGCTGTGGGTATGACCTCACCGCGCGTCGTGGTGCTGGGCGGCACCGGCAGCGTCGGCAGGCAGGTGTGCGCGGCCTTCGCCGCCGACGGCTGGGACGTGCTGGCCGTGGCCAGGTCGGCCGCGCCGCACCTGGCGGGCACCCCGTTCACCGCCCTCGACATCACCGCGGCCGACCCCCGGCGCCTGGCCGAGCTGTTCGGCACGCCGAGGGCCGATGCCGTGGTCAACACGGCGGGCGGGTGGGGCGACACGCCCGAGGAGATGACGTACTCGCACCTCCGGCTGGTCGACCGGCTGCTGGAGGGACTCGCCCTGGTGGCGCACCGGCCGCGGCTGGTGCACGTCGGCTCGGTGCACGAGTACGGCCCCGTCCCGCACGGCACGCTGCTGCGCGAGGACGTCGTCCCCCGCCCCGTCACGCCGTACGCGCAGGCCAAGCTGGCGACGTCGCAGGCCGTGCTGGCGGCCGCCGACGAGCGCGGGATCGACGCGGTGGTGCTGCGGGCGGCCAACATGTCGGGGCCCTACCCGCCGCAGGAGAGCTTCCTGGCGGCCCTGACACTGCGCATCAAGCGCACGCTGGCGGCCGGCGAGGTGCTGGAGCTGAGCGTCGCCGACGCCCGGCGGGACTTCATCGACGTACGCGACGTGGCCGCCGCGATCGTCCGGGCCGCCACGGCGCCCCTGGACAGCCGGGTCATCAACATCGGCCGGGGCGAGGCGGTGCCGATCAGCTCGCTGGTCGGGTGGCTCATCGAGGCCTCCCGCTTCCCCCGCGACCGGATCAAGCAGCTGGACCGGGAGGTCCGCAGCAAGGGCGGCGACTGGACCCAGCTCGACATCGGCCTGGCCCGGCGCGCCCTGTCGTGGGAGCCGCGCATCGGCCTGCGCGAGTCCGTGCACGCCATGTGGTCCGCCTCCACGTCCGCCTCCACGGGAGCGGGGACGGCCTGAGCGCCGCCCCCGCTCCCGTCAATCAGACGTCCAGTACGGAACGCACCGCGGAGATCACCTTGTCCTGGGTCTCCGCCGGCAGCGACGGGTACATCGGCAGCGAGAAGATCTCGTCGGCCAGCCGCTCGGTCACCGGCAGCGCCCCCTTCTCGTAGCCGAGGTGGGCGAAGCCGGTCATCGTGTGCACCGGCCACCGGTAGCTGACGTTGAGGTGGATGTCGTAGGCCTTGAGCGCCTCGATGATCCGGTCGCGCTCGGGGTGCCTGGCGACGTACACGTAGTAGACGTGGTCGTTGCCGGCCGCGAGCGAGGGCAGCACCAGGTCGGAAATGTCGCCCAGCCCCTCCTGGTAGCGGCGGGCGACGGCGCGGCGGCCCTCGATGTACGCGTCGAGGCGGCGCAACTTCCTGCGCAGGATCTCCGCCTGCACCTCGTCGAGCCGGCTGTTGTGCCCCGGCGTATCGACCACGTAGTAGCGCTCCTCCATGCCGTAGTAGCGCAGCCGGCGCAGGTTCGCCTCGACGCGGGGGTCGGAGCTGATCGTGGCGCCGCCGTCGCCGTACGCGCCGAGCACCTTGGTCGGGTAGAAGGAGAAGGCCGCGGCGTCGCCCATCGTGCCGGCCAGCCGCCCGTGATGGCGGGCGCCGTGGGCCTGCGCGCAGTCCTCCAGCACCCGCAGCCCGTGCTCCCCGGCCAGCTCCAGCAGCGGCGCCATCTCGACGCACTGGCCGTACAGGTGCACCGGGAGCAGGCAGCGGGTACGCGACGTGATCGCGGCCTCGATCCGCGTGGTGTCCATCAGGTAGTCCTCGGCCCTGACGTCGACGAAGACCGGCGTCGCGCCGACCGCGTCGATCGCCACCACCGTGGGCGCCGCCGTGTTCGACACGGTGATCACCTCGTCGCCCGGGCCGATGCCGAGCGCCTGGAGGCCGAGCACGATCGCGTTGGTGCCGTTGTCGACGCCCACGCAGTGCGGGACGCCGTGATATCCGGCGAACTCCGCTTCGAACGAGGCGACGCTGTTGCCCAGCACCAGCTGGCCGGATTCGAAGACCGTCTCGACCGCGTCGAGAATGTCGGCGCGCTCCTGCTGGTATTCCGTCAGGTAATTCCACACATAGGTCGGCACGACCCCCTCCTCATACGTAGACCCGGCCGGCGTCCAGCTTCGGGTCGGAACGTAAAAGCGCCTGCTGCAGGTGCTGGAGGCGAGCCGACGGCTCGACGCCGAGCTCGTTCACGAGCGTCGTGCGGAGCTTGACGAAGTTCTCCAGTGCCTGGCTCTTCCGGCCCGCCCGATGCAGCGCGATCATGAACTGGGCCCAGAAGTTCTCGTGCATCGGGTAGCGCGCGGTCAGCGCCGACAGCTCCGCCAGCAGGCCGACGTGCCGGCCCAGCCGCAGGTCGCTCTCGATGCGCGCCTCCAGCACGCCGAGCTTGCTCTCCTCCAGGCGGGCCACCTCGACCCCGATCCGCAGGCCGGCGTGCACGTCGACGAGCGCCTCGCCGCGCCACATGTCCAGCGCCTCGTTGAACAGCGCGGAGGCCGATTCCCACTGGCCGGCCTCGAAGGCGTGCTTGCCCGCGGCTACCAGGTGCTCGTAGCGGTTGACGTCGACGTCGGCCGGGTCGATGTCCAGCAGGTAGCCCCCGTAGGAGGTGCTCAGGACGTCCTTGGCCGAGTCGGTGCAGTTCGCGCCCAGCGCGGCTGCGATCCCGCGGCGCACCTGCAGGATGTACGTCTGCAACGTCGACAGGGCGCTGGCGGGTGGATGCATCCCCCACAGCTCCTCGATGAAGGCCGGCACCGTCACCATGTTGCCTGCCTGCAACGCCAGCAGGGAGAACACCTGCCGGGGCTTGCGGGGGATGGGAGTGATCGACATTCCGTTCTCACGTGCGACCAGCGGGCCCAGAACCTTGATCTCCATAGAGACGGCGTCCCCTCAACATGCTTTTCTTCGAGCTGACCGTCTCCACGATGTCAAGGATGTGCAGGGCACAAAAGTGCGCCCCACATGCGTTGTCATGAATTCAGCGGGCCGAAGACGTGCAGGATTCATGGTTTGTGACAGGAAAAAGAACTTCGGCGCTGATCAGGTGTCATCGGAAATGGCGCGAACCGGCGAGGCCGCGATGATGGCCTGCTGTCACGTTTGAGCGCTGTCGCTTTGGGCGCTGTCGCTTTGAGCGCTGTCACTTTGGGTGCTCGGGCCGAACCAGCGTTCGAGCGCGTCGCGCAGCGGGTGTCCGGCGGCCTCGGAGGCCCACGCCACGTACCCGTCGGGCCGGATCAGCAACGCCTCGGCGGGATGGTCCGCGGCGGCCCGCAACAGCTCCACCAGCCTGACCGGCGGGCCCGCCCCCTCCGGGATCTTCAACACCATGTCCGCGGCCATCCGCCCGGCCCCCGGGCACGCCCACGTCGTAGGCGGTGTGCACGCCACTGATCATCCCGCTCAGGTACTCGTTCACGTCGTCGAAGCGCATCACCGCCGGTTCCGCGGCCCGGCTGGAGCCGACGCGCTCGGGCATGACCGCGTCCCCTTCGGGGCGGGCGGCGCCCTCACCCGTATCGCACAGCCGTAGGCGCCCGGCGCCGACCCCCGGCATCCGTCCGGCGTTCCCGCCGGCGGGCCGAAACCCCGTGGCCAGGCGGCCACCCCGGTGAGTGGCTGGGGGTTCCCGGATGCGAAGGGGGACCCGCACACGCGACCGTAGACGTGTCGTCGCAGGGAGATCAACCACCAACGATCCCCCGCAGCCCGTCACCCCGACCGCGCACCCGCTCCTCATCATCCACCAGGCGGTGATCATGACCATCCACCTTGACCAGACCGACCAGCTCCACGAGCCACGACCGCATCTGTACTGGGCGACCCGCGCCGCCTGCAAGGACGCCGACCCCGGCCTGTTCTTCCCCTTCACCTGGGACGGCCTGGCAACCGAGACCCTCGACCAGGCGCGCCGCATCTGCCATGCGTGCCCCGTACGAGCGGCCTGCCTCGACTGGGCCCTGCGAACCGGCGAACCCGACGGCGTCTGGGGCGGCACCACCCCCGACGAACGCCGCAGCTTACGCGCCCGTCACCTCAAAACCCCAGCATGACCTCCCGGCGAAGGCGCCGGCCTGGCCGGCCACCGATTACCGCGCCCTACGAGAGATCCCCGCCGCATCCGCGGACGCCCCGGAGAAGCCCGCACAGACCGACCGGTTCGCGAGCCGGCAGCCGGCGCACCGGTCGGCTCGAAGGGTTCCGCACGACACGTCGCCCCAGGCCGGACCCCGGCGGCAGGCGCTCCACAACGCCCTCGCCGTTCTCCAGCAGGGCGATGGCGAGGACTGTCTCAGCCGATCACCGGGTAGCTGCTCGACCCGAGACCCCCGCCGGGCCATGGGCCGATCGCCATGGAGCTGTTCACCACTGACGGTGCGACTCCCGGTCGGGTCTCCCGGTCCCTTCCGGTCCTGCCGTCGAGGACGACGGGCCCGTTGTCGGTCCTTCCGTAGACGACCCCGTGCCAGGCTCCGGTCACGTACGGAACCAGGCGCCCGCCGCTCTTCGTGATCGACCACAGCCACGCGCCGGTCCGCGCGTCGAGCGCGCCGACCCAGTCACCGCCCGAGCAGACGGTGATGGCCTGCTCGTCGTACCGGCAGTTCGACGGATGGGGGACCGGCTTGCCGGGCTTCCCCTTGGTGGCGGCCACCACCCGTCCCGTCGCGATCTCCACCACGTCGACGTACGGCTTCCCGTCCGGGTCGGTGCGTCCCCGGACGACTGCCTTGGACGGGCCGGCCGGGAACACCTCGACCGAGAAGGCGTCGCGGGGCGAGGCCCATCGCGGCCGGCCGGTCCGGGCGTCGATCCCGCGGACCTCGATCTTCGGCGTCCGCCCGGTTCCGGGCTGCCGGCCCGTCACCACCCCCGCCGCCACGGCCCGGGCCTCGAACCCGCGCCTGCTCCACCGCACCTTGCGGCTCCTCAGGTCCAGCGCGTACGTGTCGCCGCGCCGAGCCGACAGTGACGGGTCCACGATCCGGACGATCCCCACCCCGTCGGCCACGCCCGCGAACGAGACCTCGACGTCGCTCGGAGAGCCCGTCCCCGTCCACCCCTTGACGGGGATCTCGGCGCGCCAGTCGGTCTTCCCGTTCTCCGGGTCGATCGACACGACCTCGACCAGCGGGCGGCCCGGGGTGGTGCCCTGCCCCGGCGCCTCGCCGAGGAACGCCGCGAGCACGGTCGGCCGGCCCTGGACGGACGTGAGCGTCGGCAGCGCGATCACCGTGACGGATCTCGGCTGCGGGTGGGCCGGCTTGATCACCTCCCGCACCTTGTTGGTGCGGGTGTCGACCAGGCGGATCTCCTCTCCGGAGGACGCGGTCGGTTTGCTGCCGTGGATCGGGACGATCGCTGTGGTGCCGTGCAGCAGCACCTCGTCCGCGTCCGTGGAGACCTCCAGCGGCCCGGCGGCGGCGTCGTCGAAGCGGGTGGGCGGGTCGATGGATCGGAGGTCGACCGGCGGCCTCGACGTGACGTAGTCGCCGGGGTCCAGCGGCTCGATCGGCGTGACCGTACACCCGCCGACCGCCGCTAGCAGCAGCACGGTTCCCGTGATTAATCGCATCGCATCCCCACTGTCAGCACACACGTTCGCCGACGCAGCAAGCTACCGGTTCGCATCAGCCTCGGCCAGCACGCCGTGGGAAAGCCGCGCCGGCATGGCGCGCGTACGGCTCTGTCCGCGGATTCTCCGGGGCGCGCGGGCGGCAGGCAGGGCCGCCGCGCGTCCCGGGGAGGCCGCGGAGCACCCGTCGTACGCGGCGCGTCCGTAGCGCGTGAAGCACCCGCAGCGCGCCGCCGGGCGGTCAGCCCGCGCGGCGGCCATGGACGTGGTCGTCGGTCAGGACGCGGTCGAGCTGGCTGCGCGAGGTGATGTCGAGCTTGGCGAAGATCTTGCTGAGGTGGTATTCGACGGTACGCGGGCTGACGAACAGCTGGCTGCCGATCTCCGAGTTGGTCAGGCCCTCGGTGGCGAGCCGGGCGATCTGGCCCTCGCGAGGGGTGAGGTCGCCACCGGACGGGACGCCGCGCCGCTGCGAGTTCTCCCCCGTGGCCCGCAGCTCCCGCTCCGCCCGCTCGGCGAAGCCCGCCATGCCCATCGTGGTGAACAGCCGGTGCGCGGTACGGAGCTGCTGGCGGGCCTCGACCCGGCGGCGTTCGCGGCGGAGCCATTCGCCGTAGAGGAGGTGGGCGCGGGCGAGGTCGGGGCGCAGGCGGGTGCGGCCGAGCCGGTCGATCGCCTCCAGGTAGAGACTCTCCGCCGCACCCTCCTCGCTGACCAGCGCTCGCGCACGGGCCTCGATCCCGAGAGCCCAGTCGCTCCGGCTGCCACGGGTCGCCTCGGCGAGCTGCTTGACCGCCCGGCGGGCCAGCTCCAGGTCACCGCTGCGGGCGGCGGCCTCGGCCAGTTCGGCCGGCGCCCACTGGGACGGGGCGCCCGGGGCCTGCGGGTCGGCGCAGGCGCGCCCGGCCGCCGCCCGGGCCTCGTCATACCGGCCCAGGCCGTTGCAGAGCACGGCTCTCGCCCAGTCGGCGACCGTCATCCCGGCGCCCTCCCCGCGGGAGGCCGCCTCGCTCGAACTCGTGCGCATCAGCTCCTCGGCCTCCGCCGCACGGCCGCGCCACGCGGCGAGCGCGAGGGCGCCCCGGTCGGTCATCCGCAGCCCGGTCGCCGAGGTGATCGCCTGTACCTCCGCGCTCAGCGACGCCGCCTGGTCCAGCTCGCCCTCGAAGAGGTGCACCGTGATGCGCGAGCCGAGGGCGAGGGGCAGCTCGGCGAGCGCGCCGGTGTCCCGCGCCAGGCCGGCGTGCCGCTCCGCCAGCTCCCTCCAGGCGTCACCGTCCCACAGGGCCACGGCGGCGATGGAGGCGAGGCCGAGCTGCTGGAGTTCATCTCCTCGGGGGCTTTCGACAGGTCCGGTGGGTCCCGGAGCGACGGAGGCTCCCGTAGGTCCCGAAGGGTCGGGGGCTGCGGGGTCGAGGAAGGCGGACACGGCGCGGCGCAACACCGGTGCCGCCGTGCCCGCGTCCGCGGTGAAGAGCAGTGCCAGCCCGTCGAGCAGCAAGTCCTCGGCGCGCCCGGGCACCGGGGAAGCGGCCGACGCCGCGCGGACGGCGGCGGCGACGTCGAGCAGGCCCCCGTCCCCGGACGCCAGCCGGCCGGCGAACATCGCCGCGGTCAACGCCTCCTGATAGGCCCCGCGGGCCAGTGCCCGGTCCAGCGGCCGGAGCCGGTGCGCGGCCTGCAGCAGCAGCGGCGGGGCGGCGTTCCCGTGGTCGGCGGTGAACGTGATCCCGGCGTGCGTCATGGCCGCGTGGGCCCGCTGCCGGTCGTCGAGCGGGCCGGAGAGCGCCACGCCGAGGAGGCCGGACGCGGCCTCCGGCGCGCCCGCGTCCTGCTTGGCCCGTGCCGCGGCGAGCGCGCGTTCGGTGCGGCGGGCGGGCTCGGGGGTCAGCTCGGTCGCCCGCTGGAGGAACGCGGCCGCCGCGGCCAGGCCGCCGCGGGCCTGCGCGCAGGGGGCCAGGCGGACCAGGTCGGCGGCGAGCTCCTCGTCGGGCTCGGCGGCGGCGTGCGCGCGGTGCCAGGCCCGGCGGTCCGGGTCGGTCCCGGCGTCGGTCGCCTCGGCCAGTACGTGGTGCGCCCGCCTGCGCTCCTCCGGCGCCGCGGCCCGGTACACCGCCGAACGCGCGAGCGGGTGGCAGAACCGCACCCGGGCGCCGAACTCGCACACGTCGGCCGCCACCGCCGCACCCGCCGCGACCGTGCCGACGCCGAGCCGCGCCGACGCCCGCCAGACCAGGACGGGGTCCCCGAGCGGCTCCGCGGCCGCGACCAGCAGCAACCAGCGGGTGTCCGGCGGCAGCGGGTCCAGGCGCCGCCGGTAGCTCTCCTCGATCCAGCCGGGCAGCGCCTGCACGTCCGGCAGGCCGAAGCCGCCGGCCAGCTCGGCGGGTGTCATCGCCTGCGACAGTTCCAGCAGCGCCAGCGGGTTGCCGTGCGCCTCGGCGACGATCCGGTCCCGTACCAGCGGATCGAGCGGGCCGGGAAGCACCGAGTGCAGCAGTGCCCGCGCGCCCTCCTCCCGCAGGCCGCCGATCGCCAGCTCCGGCAGGCCGGCCAGGTCGTACGTGTCGCCGCCGCTGCGGACGGCGAACACGCACGCCACCGACTCGGCGGACAGCCGCCGCGCGACGAACGCGAGCGTCCGCGCCGAGGCCCGGTCGAGCCACTGCGCGTCCTCGATCACGCACACCAGCGGCTGGACCTCCGCCACGTCGGTGAGCAGGGTCAACACGGCCAATCCCACCAGGAACCGGTCGGGCGGCGGCCCGGCGGACAGGCCGAAGGCGATGGCCAGCGCGTCCCGCTGCGGCTCCGGCAACCGGTCGAGCCGGTCCAGCATCGGCGCGCAGAGCTGGTGCACCGCCGCGTACGGCAGCTCCATCTCGGACCTGATGCCCGCGGCGCGCGCCACCCGGCATCCCTCGGCCCGATCCACCAGGTATTCGAGCAGGGCCGACTTGCCCACGCCCGGCTCTCCGCGCAACACCAGGCTCTGGCTCTCGCCGGAGCGGACCGCTGCCACCAGCCGGTCGAGCCTTTCGCATTCGGCCCGGCGGGGATCCAGCATGGGGGTGAGGACCGTACGATGCGCGGGACGCGGATCGATGGTCAGTCGTCCAAGGGAGGAGCTCGCCTCGCGTAAGCCGTTCATCTGGGTCCCCTTTCGGACATGGGATCGGCGGCGATGAGCGCTTCGAGGGGCAACAGCGCCGAGCCGGTGGCCACGGCGTCACCCCCGAACTTGGCGACCAGCAACTGGAACTGGCCGCCCGGTCTGGACAGGCTGTACTTCTTGATCGCGGCGGTGATGCGGTCACCGAGCGACTCCATGAGCCGCAGGCCGACCCAGCCGCCGATGACGATCCGTTCCGGACCGGCCAGGTTGACCATGCCGCCCAGCACGGCCCCCAGGCAGTCGACGACGTCCTCGACGATCTCGCCCGCGACCGGGTCGCCGCGGTGCGCCGTGGCGATGAGCTCGCCGACGGCCCGCCAGCCGGTGCCCTCGAAGACGCCGCCCCTGGCCCGCCACGCGGACAGGATCGCGTCGGAGCCGAGGTACGCCTCCACGCACCCCCGGTTGCCGCACCGGCACACCCGGCCGCCGCGCTCGATCACCATGTGCCCCCACTCCGTCGCGCTGGAGTGGGCGCCGTAGGCCACCTGGCCCCCGGTGACGACGCCGAGCCCGACGCCCCTGCCGAGCAGCGCGACCAGGGCGTGGCCGGTGCCGCGGGCGTTGCCGAACCAGTGCTCGGCCCGGGCCTGCATCTTGGCGCCGTTCTCGGCCAGGACGGAGATGCTTCCGACGTCGCACAGGGACCGGACCGGGACGGGCGGCCAGCCGAGGCTCTGGGCGTACAGGATCTGGCCTCCGTCAGGGGCGGTCTCGACGATGCCCGGCAGGCCGAGGCCGATGCCGAGCAGGGTCGGCCACCGGCGGGCGTTGCGGTCGCGCAGGGCCTCCAGGGCCTCGTGGATGTCGACCCCGATCCGCTCGGGGTCCTCGTCCTCGGCGCCGCCGCGGAACTCGCGGTCGATCCGGTTCATCGCCAGGTCGAACATCTCCACCGCGACGCCGCGCTCGCCGATGTCGGCGCCTATCGTGATCGCGCTCTCGGCACGGGGGCCGATCAGCGTGATCGGGCGGCCGCCCCGCGAGGACACCGATCCGCGCTCCTCGACGAGGCCGGCGGCGATCAGCTCGGCGACGAGGTTGCCGGCCGAGGCCGTGGACAGGCCGCTCTCCCTGGCGATGTCGGCGCGGGTGGTCTCCTGCGCGAGGATGACCTGCTTGAGCACCAGCGCTCGGTTCCGCTGCCGCAGGGTGGTGACCGTGGACACCTCGGGGAGCGAGGTGACGCGCCGGCCGCCGCCGGATTCGACGTTCATGTTCCTCGCCCGTCTCAGCCGGCCGCGGTCACGTCGAGGGCGCGCAGTCGCGCGGTCCTGGTCGCGCGGACGACCAGGCGGCCCTCCTGCCAGGAGATCTCGAACGCGGCCGGCTCGTCGGAGTCGGCCTGCCAGCCGGCCGGCCGGCTTTCGAGCGGGAAGTGCAGCTCGTCCCCGGCGTCGAGGGTCATGGGCATCAGCTCCGCCTCCGTGTACGGCCGGCCGGAGGAACGGTGCCAGATGCCCTCGAGGCCGAACCCGGCGAACCTGTCGCGGTACTCCGGCGACCCGTCGACGAACCCCCACGCGGGGATCCGCAGCGGGGCCCGCCCGAAAGCGGCGTTGACGATCTCCGTACGCTCCTGGCAGGCGGCCAGCGCCACACAGTCGAGGAAACCCTCGAGGATCTTCCAGGCCCGGCCGGGTTCCACCGTCGTGTCCGGATCGGCGATCAGCGACCAGTCCTCGGGGAGCGGGGCGGAGACGGGCGAGGTGAGCGTGTCGAGCTTCTTCCACGGCCAGAGGTTCCAGCCGATCCCGTGCCCCTCGTACAGCCGGTGCGCGGTGTAGATCCATTCCGGGGTGTTCTCACCGCCCTCTCCCATGTAGACGGGCACGCCGAGACGGTCCCGGACGTCGAGGTACGGCTGGATACTCGCCCGGTCGGGCGGGCACCAGTAGCGGTGGAACTGCAGGGCGGAGTTGAGGTCGAAGACCTCCGTGAAGATCGACCAGTTCGTCGCCCAGTGGGAGCCCTCGTACATGATCAGGTGGGCGGGGTCGATCGCGCGGATCGCGGCGGTCAGGTCGCGATAGAGGGCGACGAGCTCGTCGGGGTAGAGGTGCTGCCACTCGTTCGGCAGCGGCTCGTTCAGCAGGTCGTAGCCGAGCACGACGGGGTTGTCCGCGTACCGCCGGGCGATCTCCTCCCAGAGGCGGATCGTCAGGCGCCGGTAGCGCTCGTCCATGAACAGTTCGGGCATGCCGTTCGGGGAGTCGTCGATGTTGGTGCCCGTCTGCCCGCCCGGCGCCCCGTGCAGGTCGAGCAGCACCCACAGGTTGTGGGTCGCGCACCAGCGCAGCAGGTCGTCGATGTACGCGAAGCCGCCGAGGAAGGCGCCGTCCGCGTCGATCAGCTCGCGGGAGTTGAGCGGGACCCTGACATGGTCGAAGCCCATGCGGGCGATGGCGGCGATGTCCTCCTCCGCGACGAAGGCGGCGCGGAACCTGGTCCAGAACTCGGCGGCCCGGGTGGGGCCGACGAGGGACTCCACCCGGCGCTCGATCAGGCGGGCCGAATTCATCTCGTCGCCGAACCTCCACATGTAGCCCTCGGCGAGCAGCCAGTTGCCGAGGCCGATGCCCCGCAGCAGCAGCGGGGTGCCCGAGCCGTCGACGAGCTCGGTGCCGCTGGCACGGACGAAGCCGGCGAAACGATTGGTCATGGAGCTTCCTTGTGTTCCTAGAGGGCCTTACCTGAGACCGGACAGGGTGAATCCCCGCACGATGTGACGCTGGAAGAGGACGAAGACGATCAGAACGGGCACGACCATGAGAGTCGAGCCGGCCATCTGGAGCGACGGGCTGGTGGCGATCTGCCGGTTCAGCAGCGACACCCCGACCGACAGGGTGTAGAGCCGCTCGTCGCCGGCGATGATCAGCGGCCACAGGAAGCTGTTCCACGCCCCGATGAAGGTCAGGATGATCTGGACGGCCATGACCGGCCTGGACAGCGGCAGGACGATCCGCCAGAAGATGCGCGCCTCGGCGGCCCCGTCGATGCGCGCCGCCTCGATCATCTCGGTGGGGACGGTGACCATGAACTGCCGGAACAGGAAGACGCCGAACCCCGACACCAGCCCCGGGAGCGCGATGCCGACCAGGGTGTCGGTCAGCTTCATGCCGTTGAGGACGAGATAGGTGGGGATCATGGTCACCTGCACCGGGACCATCATCGTGGCGAGCACGAGGAAGAACATCAGGCCACGGCCCCGGAAGCGGAACTTGGCGAACCCGTATCCGGCCATCGCCATGAGGACCACCCCCGCCATGCTGATCAGCACGACCACGACGGTGTTGATCAGGTAGCGGGCGAAGTCCAGCTCACCGAACAGCTGCGCGAAATACCGGAGGGTGGGCTCCTCCGGCAGGATCCGGGGCGGGTGGCCGACCGCCTCGGAGTGCGGCTTCACCGACCCGAAGATCATCCAGAGGAACGGGAACGCCGTCAGCAGCGCCCCGGCGCTCAGGACGACGCCGATGGTCACGGTCAGGCCGCGCGGGCTAACGATCCGCATCGGACCTCCGCGCGCGCAGCTGGATCAGGGTCACCCCGGCGATGATCACGAACAGCACGACGGTCCCGGCGCCGGCGTAGCCGAACTGGCCGGCCGCGAACCCCTTCTGGTAGAGGAACAGGGAGATGCTCGTCGACTCGCCGAGCGGCCCGCCCTTGGTGAGCACGAAGGGCTCGTCGAAGAACTGCAGCCAGGCGATGACCGTGGTGACGGCGACGAAGAAGACCGCGAACCGCAGCAGCGGGATGACGATCGAGACGACCTTGCGCAGCTCGGAGGCGCCGTCGAGCTCGGCGGCCTCCAGGTACTCCCGGGGGATGGCCTTCAGCGCGGCGAGGAAGATGATGATGTTCAGCCCCGTGCCGCGCCAGACCGCGACGAGCGTGACGGAGAGCTTCACCAGCACGGGGTCGCCGAGCCACCGCGCCGGCGGCAGCCCCACGATCGACAGCAGATGGTTGACCAGGCCGAACTGCGTGTTGAGCAGGTAGCCCCACACGAGCGAGACCGCGACGATCGCGGTGATCGCCGGGACGAAGTAGAACGCCCTGAGCGCCCGGAAGAAGCGGTTCTCGCTCCGGTGGAGCAGGAGGGCGGCCACGAACGAGACGGCGATCACGGCGGGCACGCCGATCAGCACGAAGATCCCGGTGTTGGCCAGGGCCTGCCAGAAGGCGTGGTCGGCGAACAGGCGGCGGTAGTTGTCCAGGCCGGCGAAGCCGACCCTGGACCAGTCGGCCAGGCCCCCGAGGTTCAGGTCGGTGACGCTGACCGGGAGGGCGACCAGGATCGGCAGGACTCCGAAGGTGAGCAGCAGGAGCAGCGCCGGGGCGACGAAGGCGTAGGGGGCGAGAGGCTGTCTCATGGTGGTTCCCGGCGCCGGTCAGCCGGCCGACGTGCCGCTGGTCGCCGCGTACAGGTCCCGCAGGGCGGTGTCGCGGTTCGCGCCGGTCAGGACGATGGAGTTGAGGGTGTCGAGGAGGGCCTTTCCGGTCTCGCCGTCCCAGTTGGGCACCGGCGGCAGGGGGTTGGCGTCGGCCAGCTGCGCGGCGTACACCGCGGTGAGCGGGTCGGAGGTGAGCTTCGGGTCCCCGAGCGCGGCCTTGGTCACGGGGAGCTGGCCGTCGAGCGCGTACCAGGTCAGCTGGGTCTGTGGCTGGGAGAGGTGGTCGAGGAGCCGCAGGGCGCCGTCCCGGTTGTCGCTGGCGCGCCACACGGCGAGGTTGGAGCCGGCCAGCAGGGAGGTACGCGCGGCGCCGCCCGGGATCGGGGCGACCGCCCACTTGCCGTCGAGCTCCGGCGCGGCCGCGGCGATGGCGCCGCCCAGGTAGGGGCCGGAGACCAGCATGGGGGTCACGCCGGAGACGAAGCCCTGGACCTGGTCGAAGTCGGGGTCGGCCGGCACGCTCCCGTCGGCGTACAGGCCGGTGTAGATGTCGACGGCCTTGCGGAACTCGGGGGTGTCGAAGTCGATCGCACCGGCGGCGTCGACGATCCGGCCGCCCTGCGTCCAGGTCATGATGACGGGCAGCGCGTTGTCCCACTGCGGGATGTGGAAGCCGTACCGGCCCTTGCCCCGGCCGGCGAGGACCTTGGCGTGGGCGCGGACCTCGTCCCAGGTGGCGGGCGGCTCGGTGAGGCCCCGGTCGGCGAGGATGTCGGTCCGGTAGAACAGCACGCGGGTGTCGCTGACCCACGGGACGCTCACGGGGTCGCCGCCGTCCGTCGTGGCGAATCCGGCGACGCCGTCGAGGAAGTTGGCCGCGGCGAGGCCCGGATGGTCCTTCAGCGTCCGCTCGTCGAGCTCCAGCAGGGCCCCGGAGTCGGCGAACGTGCGCAGCTTCGACAGGCCGATCTGCAGGACGTCGGGTCCGTTGCCCGACGCCACGGCGGTGGTGAACTTCTGGTCGACGGAGTCCCACGGGATGGCGACGGTGTCGACGCCGATGCCGCTCCGGTCGGCGAACGGCTTGACGAGCTGCTCGAAATGGGCGGAGCTGTCGCCCATGATCCAGACGGTCAGCTCCTTGGGGGCGCCGCCGGCGTTCGCCTCGGGGCCGGGACCGGCGCAGGCGGTGAGTACGAGTAAGCCCGCGGCGGCGAGCGCCCAACTAGCTCTTCTCATCGGAGTGATCCCTCTCAGGCGGCGGAAACGGAATCCGGGCACTGGGCCGGGCCGGGATTCCCGGCCCGTTCGAGATCCTCCATGAACGGTGAGGCGCACGCGCGGGTGGAGGGCACTTACCGGGTTCCCTTCGCATGCCGCCTCCTCACCGTTTATAGCCGACTTAGCCTAAGCCATAGACAAAGTACGTCGAGGAGGCGGATCCTG
Organism: Nonomuraea sp. NPDC049709; assembly: GCF_040674815.1. Lineage (NCBI taxonomy): Bacteria > Bacillati > Actinomycetota > Actinomycetes > Streptosporangiales > Streptosporangiaceae > Nonomuraea > Nonomuraea sp. NPDC049709. The sequence continues at coordinate 27,028 of NZ_JBFANM010000055.1, read as the reverse complement.
GCAACCGTCAAGATTCGAGGAGGCCCGAATGAATCTCCAACGGCCCCGCCGCCCCCGGTGCCCCCGCCCGGAAGCGGACCGACCGTCCACCACCCGGATCCGTCGGGATCGGCCGGGCCGGCCGACCGGCCCCCGCGTCGTCACCTGGATCCGGCGCGACCACCGCCTCACGGGGCGGCCGGGCCAGCCGTCACAGGGCGGCCGGCACCGCCCCGGCCGCGGTGGCGGCACCGTGGAGCAGGGGCCAGATCGCGGCGCTCATCTGCCCCGCGGTGCCGGGGCAGCCACGGCGCAGCCAGTCGAGGATGTTGCCGAGCAGAGCGCCGGCGAGGAAGGCCGCCACGGGGTCGTGGGGGATCTCTGACGGGTCGTCGGCATGGGTGCCCCGGCCGTCCCCGGCGCCGCTCAGGTTGACGTGGATGGAGATGGCCAGCCGGTCGTGCATGTGGTTGATGACGCGGGCGCTGCCGCCGTCGCCGACCAGCGCGCGGTACAGGTGGGCGTGCTCGGCGACGTGCGCGAACACCTCGGCCAGGGCGTTGGCGGCCAGGCCCTCGTCGAGGGTCCCGCGGTGCCCGCCGATCACGGGGGCGGCGGCCATCACCTCGTCGAACATCGCCTCGCACGCCCCGGCCGCCAGGTCGCCGACGCTGCCGTAGTGCTCGTAGAAGGTCGAGCGGTTGACCTCGGCCCGCCTGGTGAGGTCGAGGATCGTGATCTGTGACAGGTCACGGTCCTTGATGAGCTCCAGCAGCGCGGTCTCCAGCGCGGCACGGGAACGGTGGACGCGGCGGTCCGACGGTTGCTGAACAGGCTTTGTTCCCCCGACAGATGCCGGAAAACCGGCATCTGTCGGATTATGGCGGTGTACGCCGGGGGCCCTTCGGCATCGCCGCCACTCATCGGGAAGAGGGCGACCCCATGACGCGGAACGTGCTGGTGGTCATCGGCGTCGGCGGGATGGGCCAGGCCATCGCCCGCCGGCAGGGCACCGGCGCCCACGTCCTGGCGGCGGACCTCAACGAAGAGCTGCTGGAGTCGGTGACGGGGCAGTTGCGCGGCGAGGGGTACGAGGTCACCTCCCAGGTGGTCGACGTCTCCTCGCGCGAGTCGGTCGCCGCGCTCGCCGCGCGGGCGGCCTCGCTCGACGAGGTCCGGTCCGTGGTGCACACCGCCGGGCTGTCTCCGGTGCAGGCTCCCGTACGCGCCGTGCTGGCCGTCGACCTGCTCGGGGTCGCCCTGGTGCTGGAGGAGTTCGGCCAGGTCGTCGCTCCCGGCGGTGCCGGCGTGGTCATCGCCAGCATGGCCGGTCACTTCCAGCCCGCCTTCGCTCCCGAGGACACCCTGCGACTGGCCACGACCCCGGCCGACGAGCTGCTGTCCCTGCCGATCACCGCCGAGTCGAACTTCGCCCACCCCGGCCACGGCTACGGCTTCGCCAAGCAGGCCAACCTGCTACGCGTCCAGGCCGCGAGCACCACCTGGGGAGCCAGGGCGCCCGGGTCAACTCGATCAGCCCCGGGGTCATCGCGACGCTCATGGGACAGTCCGAGCTCAGCGGCGAGCACGGCGCCGTCATAAAGGCGATGATCGAGGCCTCCAACGCCAAGCGCGTCGGCACCGCCGGCGACATCGCGGCCGCCGCCGCGTTCCTGCTCGACCCCGCGACGAGCTACGTCTCCGGGACCGATCTGCTGGTCGACGGCGGCGTCACCGCCACGGTCCGCACCGGGGGCCTCATCTGATCCAGCGGCTGATCCGGGCGTCGTGGATCAGGAGTTGCAGCCGCAGCTGCAGCCGCTGGCGCACGAGCAGGAGGATCCGTGACCGCAGGAGCAAGATTTCGCTTTATTCGCTGTCATGCCGCATATATTGCGCAAAATGATGTCGGCTGAACTCGCCGCGAGGGAACAAACCCCCTCCCTCCGAGCATGTGATATCAGACGTGACATCAGATGGCGCGGCGCAGGGTGCGGCCCGGCCGGGCGCCCGTGAGCCGGCCGTCCCGGAGCGCGGACACGCCGAGCCGCTCCGCCGCGTCGGTCACCCGCATCGGGCCCTCCTGCTGCAGCAGCGCGGCAAGCAGCAGCGCGCGGTCCACGGAGGACAGCGCGTACGGCGGCTTGTTCCTCATAGCAGAAAGAGCTTATCCGGAGAGCAGAAAACAGGACATCCTGAAACCCTCCGACCCCACGAAAGGCCCTGGCCCATGACCTTCACCGTTGGCTCGCCAGTGGCCGTCGTCGCGTCCGACGCCGCGGACCAGCCCGAGCGCACGCCGGAGCTGGAGGCGCTGTACCGCGGCTTCGAGCGAGAAATGCTGATCCCGCTGTGGACGGAGATCGGCGACCTCATGCCGCTGTCCCCGAGGTCCAAGGCGGTGCCCCACCCGTGGCGGTGGACCGCGCTGCTGCCGATGGCGGAGCGGGCGGGCGAGCTGGTCCCGGTGGGGCGCGGCGGCGAGCGGCGGGCGATCGCGCCGGCCAACCCGGGCCTGGGCGGCCGGCCGTTCGCGACGCCCACGCCCTGGCCCGGACCGGCCGTTCGCGACGCCCACGCCCTGGCCCGGGCCGGGCGTACCGTACGCGTCCTGGAGCGCTCTCCGGAGTTCGCCGAGGTCGGCGCCGGGCTGCAGATGGCGCCCAACGCCACCAGCATCCTCAAGGAATGGGGCCTGCTGCGGCAGGTTCTCGACGCCGGCGTCACCCCGCGCCGGCTGCTGTTCAAGGACGCCCTCGACGGGACCGACCTGACCCACCTGGACCTCGACGACGCCTTCGAGACCCGCTTCGGCGCGCCGTACGTGGCCATCCACCGCGGCGACCTGCTCGACATCCTCGCCCGCGCCTGCCTGCGGGCCGGCGTCGAGCTGGTGCCCGGCTGTGCGGTGCTCGACGCCGTCCCCGGTGCGGACGGTGCCGTGGTGCACAGCTCCCTGGGCGAGCACGCGGCGGGGCTCGTGGTCGTGGCGGACGGGCTGCGCTCCCGGCTGCGCGCCAGGTTCAGCGACGACGAGCCGATCTGCTCGGGCTACGTCGCCTACCGCGGCGCCTTCCCCATCGCCGAGCTCGACCGCGACCTGGACGCGGAGACCGCCCGGAACGTGGTCGTGCACATCGGCCCCGGCTGCCACCTGGTGCGCTATCCGCTGCGCCGGGGCGAGATCCTCAACACCGTCGCCGTCTTCAGGTCGCCGTCCTACGAGCCGGGAGCCGAGGACTGGGGCGGGCCGGAGGAGCTCGACGCGGCCTTCGCGGACTGCGGCCCGGCCGTGCACGAGAGCCTGAGGTCCCTGTGGCGGGACCGGCGCTGGCCGATGTACGACCGGCGGCCGATCTCCCGCTGGACCGACGGCCGCCTGGTGCTGACCGGCGACGCCGCCCATCCCATGCTGCAGTACCTCGCCCAGGGGGCGTGCCAGGCGATCGAGGACGCGTACTGCCTGGCCGCCGAGCTGGGGGCGCAGCCGGACCTGGCCGGCGCGCTCAAGAGCTACGAGGCCGAGCGCACCGTCCGCACCGCGCGGGTGCAGGACACCGCGCGGATCTGGGGAGACATGTGGCACCTCGACGGCGTCGGCCGGCTGCTGCGCAACGAGCTGTTCCGCGTGCGCGACCCCCGGGACGACACCTACGTCGACTGGCTGTACGCCTGACCCCGGCCGTCCACGGCCTGCTCCGGTGCGAGCGGCGGCCCCTCGCGCAGCCCGGCGGGCTCGCACCAGGCGGCCAGGAACTCCTCCGCCAGCGCGCGGGAGCCGGCGAACGCGCCGCCGGGGTGTTCCAGGGCCGTGGCCGTGAGCAGGCCGACCTTCTCCGCCACGAGGTCCCGCAGGGAGTCGGCGTCCGTCAGCCGGCCGGCCAGCTCGGCGAGGTAGCCGATCGTCGCCCCGGCGCCGCAGACGAAGTCCGCCAGCGGCTCGGCGCCCCGCTCGCGCAGCGTGCGCAGCCCGGACGGGGTGTAGGGGACATTGGCCGCCGGAGCGACCACGCGGGCGCGCACCCGGGCGGCTCGTGCGGCGTTCAGCGCCCCGGTCCTCGCTCCGGGCACCAGGACGTCCGCGGCCACCTCGTACAGCTGCCCGGCGGGCAGGACGGGCAGGCCGAGCCGGGTGACGCAGGCGTCCCCGTGCTCGGCGCGCAGCTCCAGCAGCGCGGCCACGTCGAGGCCCGACTCGTCGGCCACGCAGCCGTACACGGTGGACAGGGCGACGATCCGCGCCCCCCGCCGCGCGGCCTCCCGCACCACGGCGCCGCCCACCTTGCCGAACCCCTCGACGGCGAACGTGCGCCCGGCGAGTCCGCCGAGGGCCGTGTCGGCGGCGGCCACCACGCCGAGACCGGTCACCGTCGTGTCGAGCAGCGCGCCGTCGGCCTCCTGGTGCATGACGGAGTCCGCGCGGTAGCCGGGCAGCGTGGCGAAGTCCTCCGTACGGGTGCCCAGGTCGGAGGAGGTGAGGAACGTGTTGCTCGCCACGAGAGGGGCGATCTCCCGGCAGTATCGGGCCACCGTCTCGGCGCGCTCCTCGGGCTTCGCGCGCAGCACCGCCTTGGCCCCGCCGATCCGCTCGCCGAGCACGGCGAACTTGTACGTCATCGCCCGCGCCAGCAGCTCGGCCTCGTGACGGGTGACGTCGGGGGCCAGGCGGGTGCCTCCCGCGCTCAACGGGCAGTCCAGGTCGAAGGCGATGTACCCATCAACCGAGGTCAGCTCCACGATCTTCATTTGTGCTCCTCGTGCGCGTCGACGAACGCGTTCACCCTCTCACGCGGGATCGACGCCGTCGTAGTCCACGAGCAGGTGCCGCGGCCCGCGCAGGACGGGGCTCGGCCGGTACGGAGGCGGGTCGGCGACGAGCCGGGGATCGCGCAGCCGGCGGACCAGCTCGGCCAGCACGATCTGGGCCTCCAGCCGGGCCAGCGGCGCGCCGAAGCAGTAGTGGACACCGCCGCCGAAGCCCAGGTGCTCGTTGCGCGGGCGGCAGGGATCGAAGCGGTCGGGGTCGCTCACGTGGGCCGGGTCACGGCTGCCCGCGGCCAGCGCCAGGACGATGGGCGATCCGGCCGGGATGGTGGTGCCGGCGATGGTGATGTCGTCGAGGGCGGTCCGCGAGGAGATGATCTGCACGGGCGGCTCGTAGCGCAGCAGCTCCTCGACCGTGGGCACGACCAGCCCCGGCTCGTCGCGGACGCGCCGCAGCAGGTCCGGGTGGCGCAGCAGGGTGAGCATGCCGTTGGCGATGAGGTTGATCGTGGTCTCGTGGCCGGCGATCAGCAGCAGCACGGAGGTGGAGACGACCTCCTGCGGCGTCATGGCGCCGTCGGCCCCCCGGTACGTGACGAGCCCGGACAGCAGGTCCTCCCCCGGCTGCTCCCGGCGGACCTCGGCGAGCCCGGCGAGGTAGCCCTCCAGCTGCTTGGACACGGCCTGGCGCTCCCGCTCCCGCTCGGCCCGGTCCTCCTCGCCCGGCCCGAGCGTCTCGATGATCTGGTCGGCCCACGCGTGGAACTGCGGCTCGTCCTCCTGCGGCACGCCCAGCACCCGGCAGATCACCGCGACCGGCAGCGGGTAGGCGACCTCGTCGACGAGGTCGGCCCGGCGCTTACCCGCGATGCCGTCGATCAGCTCGGTGGTGATCCGCAGCATCGCCGGCCGCAGTCCGTCGACCAGGCCGGGCGAATGCGGCGGCCCGAAGTGGCGCATGGTCAGGCGGCGCAGCCGGTCGTGCTCGGGCGGGTCGAGCCCGATGAACGCCGGGTAGCGATCCGGCGGCTCGGCCGCGGAGGCGAGGTTGCGGCGGTCGGAGCTGACGCGCGGGTCGTGCAGCAGCTCGACGATCTCGCGGTACGTGCTGACGACGTACGTGCCGTCCTCCTGCCGCGCCACCGGCGTCGCGCGGAGCTGCCCGAACAGCGGGTAGGGATCGGCGCGGCCGGCCGGATCGAGGATCCGCTCGAAGACGCTCTGCGATGTCATGGCCCGCATCACTCCTGCCTGGGCTCTGTGCTGTCTGAACGCTGTGCTGTCTGAACGCTGTGCTGTGAACGCCGTGCTGTCTGAACGCTGTGCTGTCTGAACGCCGTGCTGTCCGGGCTCTCTGCTGTCCGGCGATCGGGGTCAGCTGTGCGGGGTGTGCAGCAGGGAGGCGCGGCGTTCGGCCGGGTCGTGCCCGGTCACCACGACGGTCGCCCCCGCCGTGGCGACCAGCCGTTCGGGCACCCGCGCCGGCACCGGCCCCGCCGTCCCGCGCTGGTCGACGTGGCGGAACTCGGGCGGGAACGGCGCGGCCCGCTCGATCAGCCGCTGGTAGAACTCCAGCCACATGCCCTGGTCGAAGGTGACCGCCGCCGTGACGCGCCCCTGGTACCCGTAGACGGCGACGAAGCGCCGCTCGTCCGTCGAGCCCTGCGTGATGAGGATCTCGTCGGCGAAGGTGGGCACCCCGACCGACTTGATGTTGACGCCGAACTGGCTGGACCAGAACACCGGCACCGACAGGTGCGGCCAGCGGTGCGCCTGGTCGCTGACCATGTTGTGGGCGGCGATCTCGGCCTGGGCGACCGCGTTGCCCCAGTGCTCCAGCGTCATGAACTGGTACTGGTAGAGCGGGTGCGGGAAACGCGCGATGTCGCCGGCGACGAAGATGTCGTCGGTGACCAGGCCGTTGGTGTCCACGGCGCGGCAGCCGGCGTCGCAGGCCACGCCCCACACGCCGGCGGCCAGCCCCGAGTCCCGCAGCCACTCGACGTTGCGGATGGAGCCGAGCGCGACGACCGCCACCTCGGCCTCCACCGTGCTGCCGTCGGACAGGCGGGCCCCGCGCAGCCGCCCGTCCGCGTCGCCTTCCAGGGCCGTGACGGTCGTGTCGCACCGCAGGTCCACGCCGTGCTCGCGCTGGAGCTGCGCCGCCACGTCGCCGATCACGCCGCCCAGGGCGTTGACGAGCGGTGCGGGGCCGCGTTCGACGACCGTCACCGGCAGGTCCAGCTCGCGGCAGACCGAGGCGATCTCGCAGCCGGTGAACCCGGCGCCGAGGATGAGCACCCGGCGCGGGCGGGCGGCCAGCGCCTGGCGCAATCGGGCCGCGTCCTCCAGGGTACGCAGCGTGTGCACGCCCTCCAGCGCGGCCTCGGCCTCGTTCGGCCAGGGCCGGGCGCGGGTGCCGGTGGCCAGCAGGACCCGGTCGAAGGCGATCTCGCGGCCGTCGGCCAGCCGCACCCGCTTGCCCGCCACGTCCAGCCCCGTCGCCTTGGTCCCCCACAGCCACTCGGCCTCGACCTCGCGCAGGCGGGGCAGCATGGTGTGGTCGGACGGCACCTGCCCGGTGAGGACCTGCTTCGACAGCGGCGGCCGGTCGTACGGCTCGTGGCGCTCGCCGCCGATCACCGTCAGCGGCCCGGTGAAGCCCTCCCGCCTGAGCACACCGGCGGCCCGGGCCCCGGCCAGCGAGCCCCCGACGATGACGATGCGGCCGTCGCCGCTCCGCCCGGCCGGCGGGCGCTCCTGCGGCGGGACGGGCAGCGTGTCCGACCGGTCGAGGTGGATGGCCTGGACCGGGCAGGCGGCGGTCGCGCGCAGCACGTGCTCGCGATGCTCGTCGCCGGGGTCCAGGTCGTACAGGAGCGACTCCTCCCGGATGGTGAAGACGTCCGGCGCGAGGAAGGCGCACTGCCCGTATCCCTGGCAGCGCGTCAGGTCGACGACGACTTTCACAAGGCCACTCCCCCGTCGAGCGAGCACGCGCGCCCGCTCGTCCGTGGCGGGCTCCCGGCCCGTGTGGGCCTACCCCGGCAGCGCCGCCCCGTAGCCCGGCAGCGGTGATCATTCCCTGGTCTTTGCAGGCCGGAGGGCTGCGGCTACCCTCCCGCCCCGGCGCCTCGGCTCAACCCCGCCAGGAGCGTCCCGATCCCGCCGGCTCCGGTACGCCGAGCTCGGTGTACCGGCCCAGCGCCCGCTCGGCGTGGTCACGGGCCGGCCGACCACAGCCCGCCCATGGCGCGAGCGAGCGGCGGATGCCCGCGCCCCCGCCCACGGCGGGCAGGCACGCCAAGGACACGGGCGGTCGCTCGGGGAGCCGATCCGTCTCGCGCCACCCGATCCCGCTCGCGGGTCGCGTCTCCCCGCCCGGTGGCCATGGAATGATCGTGGTGGGATGGAGGCGGTGATGGGGCTGGAGATCCATGATTACCTGAGCGTGCTCTCGGAGGCGTCCCTGGCCATGACCAGCAGCCTGGACGGCGACACCGCGCTGCGGCGGCTGTCGAGGATCCTCGTGCCCCGTCTGGCCGACTGGTGCGCGGTCGACCTGGTCGAGGGCGAGACGGTGCGGCGGGTCAGCGTGGCGATGAGCGGCCCGGAGACGCGCTTCGCCCATCTGCACAGCAAGACCGGGCCGCTGCCCCTGGAGTTGGAGGACCTCCTCCTGCCGATCCTGCGCACGTCCGGCGCGCTGCTGCTCACGGCTCCCGGGACGACCCCCGCCGACGTCGAGCTCGGAGAGGCGCGCACGCGGCTGCGGCGCCTGCTGGCCGCCGACTCCGCGATCGTGGCCCCGCTGCGCGTACGCGGCAACGCGCTCGGCGCGCTGACCCTGGCCCGTTTCGAACCGGGCTCGCCCCTGACCGACGCGGATGTCCCGATCGTGGAGGATCTCGCCCATCGCGCCGCCCTCGCCGTCGACAACACCCGCCTGTACGGCCTGCAGCACGAGATGGCCACCCGGCTCCAGCACTCCCTGCTGCCCAGGCTCCCCGACATCAGCCCGCTCCGCCTGGCGGCCGGATACCTGCCGGCCCGGGAGTCGTCGCAGGTGGGAGGCGACTGGTACGACGCGTTCCGGCTCTCCGACGGCACCCCCGCCCTGGTGATCGGCGACGTGGAGGGCCACGACATCACCGCCGCCACGCAGATGAGCGAGGTCCGCAACATGCTGCGGGCGCTGGCCTTCGACGGCCGCGAGAAGCCGAGCCAGGTGGTGTCCCACCTCGACAGGGTGCTCGGCGGAGTGGGCGGTAACCTGCTCACCACCATGGTGCTGGCCCACCTGGAAGGCCCTGCGACGGGCCCGTGGCGGTTGCGCTGGGCGAACGCCGGTCACCCCGCGCCCCTGCTGATCACCCGTGACGGCGGCACCCGGTTCCTGGAGGAGGGGCGCTCGGCGCTGCTCGGCCTCGACCCCACCCTCTCCCGTGCCGACGCGGTCGAGGCGCTGCCGCCGCGCTCGACGGTCCTGTTCTACACCGACGGGCTGATCGAGCGCCGCACCGAGCCGCTGGACCGGGGCATGACCAGGTTGCGCAGGCAGGCGGGCACGCTGGCCGGCGCGGACGTGCAGACGATCTGCGACGAGCTGATCACCCTGGCCGACAAGGCCAACGAGGACGACATCGCGCTGCTGGCCGTGCAGCTTCCGGACGAGCGGCCGACCGCATGACGGAGCGGGCCTGGTCTACGCCTGGTCTACTACGCGAAGAAGCCGGGCCCGTAGGTACGGGCCCGGCTCCCTCATGGCATGCGCCAGGTCAGGCGGCCACGATGTTCTCCGCCTGCGGGCCCTTCTGGCCCTGGACGACGTCGAAGGACACCTTCTGTCCCTCGGTGAGCTCGCGGTAGCCGCCGTTGGCGACGATGTTGGAGTAGTGAGCGAAGACGTCGGCGCCGCCGCCGTCCTGCGCGATGAAGCCGAAGCCCTTTTCCGAGTTGAACCACTTCACGGTTCCGGTTGCCATGTCAATCTCCTTGAGATAGTGCAGGAAAACGAAATTCGCACTGCGCGGATTCCGTGTCGCCGCGATGAGCCCATCCGGAAATGACCGGCAAACAAAACGCGCCCGAAACCCAAGCACTGCTCAGGCGCACAAAAAGTCTTTATGGGTAACACAACTGCAACGCCCAACAGGCTAGCACACGCCCGCCGTGCACGGCGTAGGAGACGGATCAGTTTTGTCGTTGCGTGGTATGAGATTTTTGCGGTGATTTACGCGCATTTTCCCTGGCGGGCACACGCGCCCCAGCCGACCACCCGGCCCCATCGCCGCCGCCGACACCCCTCCGCCGGAGGGCGGGGCCGCACCGGCCCACCCGCCACTCGGCGCCGGCCGTTGGCGCCGACTTGGAGACGGACTCGTGGCGCGGCGGGAGCGACCAAGACGGCGCCAAGACATTCGATGAATCGCACTATTCCCGCATTTATGCTGTTCCGGGGAGATCCGGGCACTGAAGCCGCTGGTGGTCGCGCGACGGGAACGGATCCCGCCCTTCGGCCCACCCCGTACAGCGGCACCGCTGGGCGTGCCGTGCCGGCCGATCGACTCCCCCTCTCAGCCGCCGACCAGATCTCCGCGCTCGCCCACCCGCCTGGCGACGCGCGCCCTCGCGAGCGGCGATCCGCGCCCGGGCGCGGATGCCGCTCGTCGCCGCCGCAGGCGCCGCCCGCTCCCCGAACACCGGGGGCTTCTTGTTCACCCTTGACTTATATAAGTCGAGAGTGAGATTGTCGTGCCGTACGAGGTGCCGGGGTGAAGCGGTGCGAGAGCGGCACCCGTACGCCGTCGACTCACGCCACCACGGGAGGCCGACATCTGGCTGGAGCGCCTCCACAGGTTCTGGAGCCAGCGCCTGGACGCGCTGGCCACCGAACTCTCGCGCGGCAAGCGTGAGCGCCGCCGGCAGCCTGAGGACAGTGCCGGGACGCCGTCTCCAGGCAGCCCACCGTCTACGGAGAGCGAGGAAGAACCGTGATCGACATCGTCAACCAGATCAACGCCACCCACCGAGAGGTCGGCGACCATCCGCTCACCACCGGCAAGGGGCGTTCGCTGCTGCTGCGCCGCACGTACGACGCCACGATCGACGACGTCTGGAACGCCTGCACCGACCCCGCGAGGATCGGCCGGTGGCTGGCCCCGATCGACGGCGACCTGCGGCTCGGCGGCACGTACCAGCTCAAGGGCAACGCCGGCGGCACGATCCTGCGCTGCGAGGAGCCCACCCTGATCAAGGTGACCTGGGCCCTGGGGGAAGGCATGCTCACCGAGGTCGAGGTACGCCTCGCGCCGGCCGACGGCGGCGGCACCGTCCTGGAGCTGGTGCACTCCTCGCCCGCCGAGATCGTCGACGAGCTGGTGCGCACGTACGGGCCCGGCGGCACGATCGGGATCGGCGGCGGCTGGGACCTCACGCTGCTCGGCCTCGACCTCCACCTCCGCGGCGTCACGTTCGACCCCGCGACCTGGGAGGACACCTCGGAGGCCAAGGAGTTCGCCACCCGGAGCTGCCATGCCTGGGGCGCCGCGGTCCAGGCCGCGTGGGGAACCAGCGACGAGGACATCGCCGCGGCGATCGCGTTCGGGGTGCAGCAGTTCGCGCCGGAGCAGGGCGGCTGACCGATGGCCGACAACCTCGCCACCGCCAGGGTCGGCGAGCCGACCAGGGCGCTGCTGATCTCCGGAACCGTCGCCGGCCCGCTCTACATCGTCGTGGTCCTGCTGCAGATGCTCACCAGGGACGGGTACGACATCAGCCGGCACCCGGCCAGCATGCTGAGCAACGGCGCGCAGGGCTGGATCCAGATCGCCAACTTCATGGCCACCGGCCTGCTGTTCGTGGCGTGCGCGATCGGGCTGCGCCAGGTGCTCCGCCGGGCGGCCGGGCCGGGGCGAACGTGGGGACCGCTGCTGATCGGCGTCCTCGGTGCGGGGATGGTCGCCGCGGCGTTCTTCTCCGCCGACCCCTCCGACGGCTTCCCGCCGGGGACTCCGGCCGGGCCGCCGACGACCGTGAGCGTGAGCGGGATGATGCACTTCCTCGTCGCCGGAATCGCCTTCCTCGCGCTGATCGCCGCGTGCTTCGTGTTCGCCCGGCGGTTCGCCGCGGCCGGCAACCGGGGCTGGGCGGCCTTCAGCGCGGCGACGGGGGCGCTCTTCCTGGCGGGCTGGGTCTCGGTGTTCGCCTTGCAGGGCTCCCGGGCGGCCAACATCGCCTTCGCCGTCGCGATCGCGCTCGTCCTGATCTGGACGTCGCTGCTGGCCGCACGCCTGCTCACCCGGCCGGACGGGGGCTAAGGGCCTCCCGTTCGCACCGCCCGGCCCGGCCGGAGGGGGCGTCTACGCGAGGTAGGCCGCCAGCCGGTCGCGGTCGTCGGGGACACCCCAGTAACGCAGGATCTCCCAGAGGTCGAGCCAGCTCCACGCCTCCTCGCCCAGGTCGGCGATGGCGGCCGGCGCCTCCCGCTGCGTCCCGGTGAGCTCGTCCGGCAGCACGCCGGGCTCGTCGAGGACGGTCTCCAGGAGGTCGCCCGCGATCGGGAACGCCTCCACCGGCTCGGCCACCGCCGGCCTGGCGATGAGGGCGGCGGCGCGGGCGGGCGCGTCGGCGGGAGGCGGCGCCGGCTGACCCTGGCGGCCAGGGTGGCGAGGCTGCCCTCCGCCTCGTCGGGGCAGGGCAGCAGGGACAGGGCGAACAGCGCGGTCGTGACGGAGGTGGGGTCGGGGTCGGCCACGACGAGGGCGCGCAACGCGGCCGAGATCGCCGAGCAGACCGTCCATTCGCGAGATCGAACGGCGCGGATGACGCGTCGCCGAACCAATCCCGAGATTTCCTATCGCGGGTGTTCTACGCCCTGCGGGCACAAGCCGCAGCCGCCGCCACCGCGGTCATGGGGTCTCCCCCTTGGCGGCGAGTTGATCTCCGACGTACAGCAGGGCGTGGACGAGCGCGGGGATCTGGTCGGCGATGAGCTCCACCATCGCATTGGGGGTGTCGCTTCTGTCGGTGTACGTACTGCGAGCGGCGGCGAGTGCGTTGAGCGCTTCCTGCTTGTGATCCACAGGTCCGGGACTGTCGCTCATGACCATCTCTCTCTGCATGGGGAGAGTTGCGTGATCATGCTACCAAGGCGATCTATGGAAATGACTGTGATCATGACGTGATACCGCCTGCCGTAGCGACAGCTGTCGGCCCGAGGCGGGGACGTGCACGACGCGGACGGCCGACCGGCCGGAACACGCCCGTCCTGACCTGGATCGATATGGATTCCCGTATCGGCTCGTGAGCGATACCAATATTGGACACCACATGATCGGCTCTGCTCTGCTGGGCGGGATCGACGTCCACCGCCGCGAAGTGAAAGCAGGTATCGCCCGTATGTCCTTCGAGTTGTCCGTCCCGTCCCGCCGTGCGCTGCTGGCGGCCGCGACGCTCCTGCCGCTGGCCGGGCATGCGGCGGAGGCGTCGGCCGCCGAGCCCGAGGCGGCACGCGACCACTACGCCCGCGCGGCCCGGCTGGCCGGCGACGATCCGGTGTCGCGGGCCCTCCTCAGGGCGCTCACCCCGGGCAGCCAGGCGCCGTCCGTGAAGGCTCCGAAGCCGCTGCGGATCTTCGACAACGTGGCGGTGCTGAGCACCGGCTTCGTCTCGGCCACGGCGGTCCTCACGTCCGCCGGCGTGATCCTCATCGACGCGCTGAGCTCGCCGGACGAGGCCAGGAAGGTCATCGTCCCGGGGCTGCGTTCCGTGGGAGTGGACCCTTCGACGATCAAGTACGTGGTCGCCGCCCACGGCCACAGCGACCACTTCGGCGGCGCACAATACCTCGCCGACCGGTACGGCGCCCGCGTCATGATGGCCCGGGCCGACTGGGACCTCGTCGCCGCCGGCTCCCCGGCCCATGCCCCCGACCGGGACCTGGAGATCGCCGACGGCCGGCGGCTGACGCTGGGCGACACGACGGTCACCCTCCACCACACGCCCGGCCACACCCCGGGCACCGTCTCACCGATCTTCCCCGTGCGCTGGAAGGGCCGGCGGCACACCGCGATGTTGTGGGGTGGGACGAACCCGCCCACCGCCACCGCGGACAAGCGGACCTATCTCTCCTCCGTGCTCTCGTTCGCCACACGGATGAGGCAGGCGGGCGTGGACGTCGAGCTCAACAACCACGGGCAGAGCGACTACGGCCTGACCCGGATGGAGGAGTTGCGCGGCGGGTCCGGCGGGAACCCGTTCGTCATCGGGCGTGACCGGGCGCAGCGCTTCATGCGGGTCATGGAGGCGATGTTGCGCGGCCGCATCGCCTCGGACCAGGGGCGGTAGGCCGGCGCCGCGAACGCCCGCCGCAGCGGATCACGGCGCCACGGACCGCCCGCCGCGGCAAACCAGTTGTCGCCGGATCCGCCGGGGATCTAACTTGTGCTGACCGACGTATCGGGGGGATCTCGCGTGCTGGCAGCCGACATACATGCCTATCTCAGGTCGATGGCAGGGCCGCAGGCCCGGCGGACCGGGCCGTTCGTGGCCCGCATCGACGAGCATGACGACGCGCTCCCCTTCAACTACGCCATCCCCGACGACGACAGCGCGCCCACCCCTGACGAGGTCGCCGGGCTGGTCGCGCTGTTCCGCGAGCGGGGCCGGACGCCGCGGCTGGAATACGTGCCGGCCGCCGCGCCCCAGGTGGAGGACGCGCTGCTCGCGGCCGGGTTCACGCCCGAGGCCCGCTACCCGCTGCTGGTGTGCTCGCCGGACGGGGTGGCGGATGCGGACGGGCCGGGCGCGGTACGCGTCGAGCTCGTACGTGACGAGCCGCGGCTCAGGCAGGTCGCCGCGGTGATGAACGAGGCGTTCGAGGCCCCGGAGGCGACCGACCACGACGTCGAGCGCCTCCGGCGGGTCCTGGACGGCGGTGGGCTCGTGGCCGCCGCCGTCGACGCGGAGACCGGGGAGGTCGTCGGCGGCGGTCAGGTCGGGAGCCCGCATCGGGGCGTGGCCGAGGTCGCCGGCATCGCGGTGCGCAAGCCGTACCGGCGCCGGGGGATCGGGCGGGCGGTCACGGCGGCGCTGACGCGTGCGGCGGCGGGCCCCGAGATCGCGACGCTCTACCTCACACCCGCCGACGACGCCGCCGCGCAGGTCTATGCCCGCGTCGGCTACCGGAAGGTGGGCGAGGCACTGTTCATCTCGCTCCGCTGAGCACCGTCCGAGCGCCCTCGCTCCGTTGAGCACCGTCCGAGCGCCCTCGCTCCGCTGAGCACCGTCCGAGGATCCTGCCTCCGCTGAGCACCGTGCCCGGTCAGCCGGCACGGCGCTCGCTCCTGGGGAGCAGGGCCAGCAGCGCCAGCAGGGCCAGTGCCGCCGGAGCGCCCCAGATCAGGACGTCGGGGATGGCCGCGGCCGTCGCCTGCGGGCCGGGCGCGCGGCCCTGGAGCTCCCGGGTGAGCAGGGTGCCGAAGACCGCCACGCCGAGCGACAGGCCCAGCCCTCGTACGGACACCGTGGCGGAGGTCGTGGTGGCCAGGTCAGCGGGAGAGGCCGCGTTCTGCGCCACGACCACCAGGTTCTGCATCAGCAGCCCGAAACCGGCCCCCAGCACGCCCAGCTCCACCGCGAGCACGACGTAGGCGGTGCCCGGATCGAGCCGGCCCAGCAGCACGAAGGCCAGCGCCACGATCGCCGCCCCGGCCAGCAGGTACGGCTTGAACCGGCCACCGGCCCCGATGCGGGCACCGGCCAGCGACGAGACCGCCATGAACGTCAGGACGTACGGGTTGAGCGCCAGGCCCGCCTGCGTGGCCCCCATGCCGTAAGCGGCCTGCAGGTAGGTCGGCAGGTAGACGATCGACCCGCCGAGCAGCGCACCGAGCAGCGCGGTGGCGGGCAGCACGACGCGCAGCGCCGGGTCGGCCAGCAGCCGCGGTGGGAAGAGCGGGTCGGCCGCCCGCCGCTCCCACCACACGAACAGCGCCACCAGAGCCGCGAAAGCGCCGATCAGCGCGACGATCACGGGGGAACCCCACGCGAGGACGCGACCGCCCCACTCGGCCACCAGCAGCAGGCTCACCATGGCCCCCGCGACCAGCGCCGCCCCGGCCACGTCGGCCCGGCCGCCACCTCCCGGGGCGGGCAGCCGCAGCGCGTACGCGGCGAGCGACATGGCGAGCAGCCCGAGCGGCAGGTTGATGTAGAAGATCCAGCGCCAGCCCCACACGTCGGTGATCGCGCCCCCGGCGAGCGGCCCGCCCACGCTGGCCACGGCGAAGACACCGCCGGTCAGGCCCTGGACCCGGCCGCGCAGGCGCGCCGGGTACAGCTCCGACAGCGCGATCGTGGGCAGCACGAACAGCGCCCCGGCTCCGATGCCCTGCACGGTCCTGGCGGCGATCAGTTGCGCGATCGTCTGCGCCAGCCCGCACAGCGCGGAGCCCGCCACGAAGAGGGCGACCGCGCCGACGAACACGGCCCGCCGGCCGAACCGGTCGCTGACGCGGCCGTAGAGCGCGCCGGTCGCGGTGGACGCCAGCACGTACGAGGTCACGACCCAGCCGCTCGTGCCCATGCCGCTCGTGCCCATGCCGCTCGTGCCCATGCCGCTCGTATCCGGGCCGATCATGTCCGGGCCGCCCAGGTCGGCGGCGATGTCGGGGAGCGCGATGGCCACCACCGTCTGGTCGAGCACCGACAGCAGCATGCCGATCAGCAGGCCGGCGGTGGCGAGCCGCACGTTGGCCGCCTTCGGCGGCGCCGTCCGGGTGAATTCGGACATGAGGCTCACCCCTTCTTCCGGGCGAACGGGTCGGGCAGGTCGAAGTCGGCGCTGAGCAGGTCCTGGTCGAGGACCGCGCCGGCGACGGTGCCGCTCGCGGCGGCGCTGACCACGGCGGCCAGCGGCACCGGTACGGTGGCCCGCCGCGCCATGTCGCCCGCCGCGTACACGCCCGGCACGCTGGTCCGGCCGAACTCGTCCACCTCCACGCACCCGTCGGGGAAGGACGCGCAGCCGAGGAGGGCGGCCAGTCCGGACCGCTGGCGGGGCACGTTGACGACGAACACCGCCGCCCTGGCCAACGGCGGGCCGCTCTCGAACACGATCTGGTCGAGCCGGTCGCCCGTCGCCTCCAAGCGGGCGATGGCCTCGCAGCGCACGGTGACCCCCGCGGCCTCGAGCCTGGCCCTCGCGGTGGCGTCGAGCGGCGCGCCTTCGGTGCACAGGGCGACGTCGCCGGCGAAGCGGCTCAGTTGCAGCGCCAGCCGTACGCGGGCCGGGTCCGCGCCGATCACCGCGACCGGCCTGCCGGTGCACTCGTAGCCGTGGCAGTACGGGCAGTGGAAGGCGGAGCGGCCCCACAGCGCCTCGACGCCGCGCGGGCCGGGGAGCTCGTCGGCCAGCCCGGTGGCCAGCAGGAGCCGCCGCGCGTCCGCTGTCCCCCCGCCCTCCTGCTCCAGCCGGAACACGCCGCCGCCCACGACGCGGACGCCGGCGACCGGTTCCTCTCGGATCACGACCGAGGGGTAGGCGGCCAGTTCCTTGCGGCCGAGCTCGCGCAGCTCGCCGGGGGGTGTGCCGTCGCGGGTCAGGAAGTTGTGCACCGCTTCGGCCGGCGCGTTGCGGCCGTGCCCGGCGTCGGCCAGGAGGACCGGGCGGTGGGCGCGGCCCAGGGTGAGCGCGGCGGCCATGCCGGCCGGGCCGCCGCCGACTATCGCGACGTCGTACATGCCTGCGTCCATGTCAGGCCTCCGTTCGGTTGACGTGGAGGCAAGTCTGCAAGTTAATGTCAACATGAGGTCAAGCGATTCGATGCGGATCGGGGAGCTCGCCGAGCGCTTCGATCTCGCCCCGCACGTCCTGCGCCACTGGGAGGCGATGGGCCTGCTGACGCCGGCCGCCCGCGTGAACGGGCGCCGCCGCTACACCCGTGACCACGTCGTGCGCGTCCTGACGATCATCCGGGCCAAGGCGGGCGGGATGAGCCTGGAGCAGATCCGGGAGGTGCTCGACGCCACCGGCCGGGCCGAGCGCCGCGCGCTCCTCCAGGCGCAGCACGCCGAGCTGGAACGCAAGCTCCAGGAGATCGCGGCGTCGAAGCGGCTGATCGAGCACCTCATGGAGTGCGGCGCCGAGGACTTCACCCAGTGCCCCGACTACCGGCGCATGGTCGAGAGCGCCACCGCGCTGCACGACGAGCCCGGGGACACGTGCGTGATCTGACCGGCCACCGGCTCCCACCCCGGCCTTCCGCCCGAGGGGAGGCTCGACCTTCCGCCCGAGGGGAGGCTCGACCTTCCGCCCGAGGGGAGGCTCGACCTTCCGCCGGAGGGGAGGCTCTGGTCAGCTGCCGCGCAGGCCCGTGCGCAGCCGGCCGTAAGCCTTGAGCATCCGGTCCGCGGGCCGGAGCAGGCGCGGGCTGCTCAGCACGGTGTTGCGCAGGCCCCGGAGCGGAGTCCGGCGCACCCAGTGCAGGCCCGCCGACACGGTCGGCCGGGCGAGCCGCCCCTCGGCGACCTCGAACTCGCCGTTCTTGAGCTTGTCCTTGTACTCCTTGTCGCCCCGGCCCATGTCCACGACGAGAATCCCGGCGCGCGCCGCCTCCCTCGCCATGGCGAGATGCTGGATGAGGCCGGGCGAGTAGCGGGCGAAGGCGAGGTCGTAGGCGGGGAACCAGCCGGCCAGCACGGTGTCGCTGCGCAGGCCGAAATGGCCGGCGACGGGCCGGTCGCCGGCGTAGAGCATGTCGAGCACGCCCGCGAAGCCCGGGGTGTCGACGCGGAGCAGGTCGTGGACCAGGCGGGTGATCCACGGTTGCGCGAAGCGGTCGGTGCGGCCGGTGCGCTGGTATTGCCGGCTCTTCCAGTCGAGCAGCGTGCCCAGGACGGCCGGGTCGGCGACGCCGAAGTCGTGCCGCACCTCGCCGGCGTCGCGCCCCAGCTTCCGCTCCTTGTAGGCGGTGGACCAGTAGGTCTTGGCGGAGGTCCGGGTGAGGTGGGCCAGGTAGGCGTCGTAGCCGCCGCGCAGGTCGATGATCGGTGAGGGGTGGCGGCTGGCGTGGTGGGCGGGGAACTGGTCGGGCCGCAGGTGGTCGAACTCCCAGACGCTCAGGCCGCACGCGCTGAGCAGGCGGGCCGGTTCGAGCTCGACGCCGGGGGCCAGGACGGCGCCCTGCGCGTCGGTCAGGCCCGCGCCGACGGGCTTGCCGGTGCCGAACCGGTGGCGCTCGAACGGGAAGAAGCCCACGATCCGGCCGCCGTCCTCGATCACGGCGATCCGGACATACGGCCGCTGCCGCGCTACCGCGACCGTGAACTCCGGGCACAGGAACGGGTTGACCAGCCCGGGCCCTGCTCCCAGCAGGGCCCGCCAGGCGTCCAGCTCGCCGGCCCCGAGGTCGGAGGCGGCGATGACGGTGATCTTCATCGGTCGCCCACCGCGTCGCGCGGGCGGGAGGCCCGCCCGTTGCGTTCGTACAGGGAGATCGCGTAGGAGCGGTCGGCGTGCGGCATGACGCGCTCCCCGATCGGCCGCAGCGGCGCGGCCAGGGAGAAGTGGCGGTGCAGCCGCCTCGACTCGGGCCACGGATGGGAGGCCACCAGCACGCCGCCGGGGCTCAGCAGCCCGCTCAACCGGTGCGACACCTGGCGCAGGATGCGGCCGTTGCCCACGTAGTAGAGCATCTCCGTGCAGATCACCAGGTCGAACTGCCCGGTGGGCGCCTGGTGGCGGATGTCCAGGCATTCGAAGCGGGCCGGCGAGGAGGCCCGGACGGTCGCGCTGTGCACGGCCTGCGACGAGACGTCCACGCCGACCGTCTCCGCGCCCGGATGGGACAGGGCCACGAGATCGGTGAAGAAGCCCTCGCTGCAGCCGACGTCGAGGATGCGGCCGTAGTCGCGCCGGGGCAGGCACGAGAGCAGGGCGGCGTGCCGGTCTTTCTCATAGGTGTCGCTGGTGTAGTGCCACGGGTCCTGTTTGCGGTGCCACCAGTCGAAGTAGCGGCGCAGCGAGGCCTGCGCGCTCGCGGTGGGAAGACGGGACAGCAGGCCGAAGAATGCGCGATGGAGGGCGTCGCCCGCCTTGGCCATGTCGCTCCTTGGGATCGCATCCGGGCCGACGGCGGACGCGGGGGCAGGACTGACGCGCCTGACGCGGCCGGAACGGGGGCATGAACCACAAGCTACTACACGTGTAATAGTTGTGCGCGCCCGCCGATCGCGTCCCTCTCCGTTCTATTACAGATGTCGTAAATTTGGCGGGTGCGATCCGAACCGCTTGGCAAAAAGCGGCGGGAGTACGCGCTCGAACGCTCAGTACAGGATGATCGGGGTGCAGTCGATGTCGCGTCGGAAGCTGGGACAGCTGGAGGCCGAGGTGCTCGCCGTGCTGGCCGGTGCCGAAGGGTTCCTCTCACCGGCCGACATCTGTGACCGGCTGGAGGGCGCTCCGGCCTACACCACGGTGAACACGATCCTGTTCCGGTTGCTGGACAAGAACATGGTGGACCGCGAGAAGCGGGGGCGGGCCTACGGCTACCGGCTGACCGCCGACGAATCGGGGCTGGCGGCGGAGCGCATGTTCGGCCACCTGCGCCTGGCGCACAACCCGTCGGCGGTGCTCAGCCAGTTCGTCCACGGTCTGAGCCCCATGGAGGAGGAAGCCCTGCGCGCGCTGCTCGACGAGCCGGGGAGCCGGCCGTGAACCTGACGACGTACGCGCCCACGGTGCTGCTGGCCCTCGGCACCCTCGTCGTGGCCTGGCGGCAGCCGCGCATGCACCCCGCCTGGACGGCCCGGATCCTGCTCCTGCTCACCGGCGCCTCCGCGCTGGCCGTGCTGGGGTCGCTGGCCTTCCTCGTCGTGCTGGCGATCAGCACGCAGTCGCCCGCCCAGGCCACCCTGGCCGGCCGCGCCCTGGCCGATCACGGCCGGGTCCCCCTTCCCGTGGGGGTGTCCGCCGCCGCCCTCCTGATGCTCATCACCGTGGCGGTGGGGCGTACGGTGCTGAAGTGGCGCGCCGAGTTCCGCGACGCCAGGGCTCTCGGAACGGGCGTAGTCCCCGGTGACCGGCCCTTCGCCCTGGCCGTGCCGGGCCGCGACGGCGGGGTGGTGCTCTCCCGGGGGCTTGTCGAGCTGTTGTCCCGGCGCGAGCTCGAGGTCGTCCTCCGGCACGAGGCCGCCCACATCCGGCGCCGGCACCATCTCTACCTGATGGCCGGCTCGGCCTGCACCCGCGTCTTCCCCGGCCTCGCGTATCCGTACCGGGCGCTGCGCTACGCCCTGGAGCGCTGGGCCGACGAGGACGCCGCCCGCGCGGTGGGCGATCGGGTGCTGACCGCCCGCACGATCGCCCGGGTGGCGCTGGCGCAGGCGAGCGACTCCCGGGGGCCCACCCTGGCCGACCCGCACCGCACCCGCCGGGGGCTCGCCCTGGCCGGATCGCACGTCACCCGCCGGGTCCAGGCACTGCTGGAGCAGACGCCCCCGGACTCCCGCTTCACCGGGCCGGTCCTGCTCGGCGGCGCGTGGATGGCCACCGGCGGCGCCATCTCCCCTACCCTCACCCATCACGTCAGCCTGATGCTCCTCCTCGTGTGAGCGCGCCGGAGGGGCCGGTCAGGTGCGGACGGGGAGGCTGGTGAGAGCCCGCTTGAAACCCGGCTGCCAGCCGATCTCGCCGGCGGGCACGGCCAGTTCCAGGGCCGGGAACCGGTCGAGGAGGGTGGTGAGCGCGATCTGCGTCTCGGCGCGGGCCAGCGCCGCCCCCAGGCAGTAGTGGATGCCGTGCCCGAACCCGAGATGGCCGTTGTCCTGGCGGCGGAGGTCGAGCCGGTCGGGCCGGTCGAAGCGGCGCGGGTCCCGGTTGGCCGCCGCGTACACCACCTGCACCGCCTCCCCCTCCGGGATGGTCACGCCGCCGATCTCCACGGGCTCCAGGGTGTAGCGCATGACGGCGATCTCGGCGGGGCCACCGTAGCGCAGGAACTCCTCCACCGCCTCGGGGACGGCCCCAAGTTCGAGGGAGCGGGTGAGCAGCAGCCAGGCGCTCTGGCTGATGAGCCCGACCGTGGTCTCGTGGCCGGCGACCAGGATGCTGATGGACATGGAGATCAGCTCCTCGTCGCTGAGCCGGTCGCCGTCGTCCTCCTGCACGCGTACCAGCCCGGACAGCAGGTCGCCGGCGGGGGCGGCCCTCTTGGCGGCGATCAGCCCGCGCATGTAGCCGACCAGCCCCCTGGCCCCGGACGCGATCCGGTCGAGGTCGGGGGCGCCGAGGTCGGCGGCCCAGGCCCGCCAGGTGTCGCGGTCCGCCGCGGGGACGCCGAGCAGCTCGCAGATGACCTGGATCGGCAGCGGGTACGCGAACCGCTCGATGAGGTCGAACTCCGCCGGCAGGCCGGACAACAGCTCACCGGCGATCTCCTGGATCCGGGGGCGCAGGTGCTCGACCCTGCGGGCGGTGAACTCGCGTGAAACGAGCCGGCGCAGCCGGGTGTGGTCCGGCGGGTCGTACACGCCCAGGGTGTGCATCAGGTATGGCGCCACGTCCTCCGGCAGCCCGGCGGCCGCGGCCAGGTCGATCTTGGCCTGCTTGGTGACGTCGCTGCTGAACCGGGGGTCGGTCAGCACCGTGACGCTCTCCGGATAGCCGGTCACCAGCCAGATGGGGGTGCCGTCCACATACGTGCCCGGACGGACCGGGCCCTCCTCGGCCAGGCCGGCCAGGAACGCGTCCCGGTCGGTGGCGGTCAGCAGGCCGGTGATGCTGGTCATGGTCGCTCCAATGTGGGGAGGATCGGTGCCTTCACGGTGCGCCCCGCTCTTTCCTGACCGCGTCCCAGGCGGCGAGGGCCCGGTCGTCGGCGAACAGGCCACGCGTGAAGATCTCTATGGCGGCCCTGGAGTACTGCAGCGTCGCGTCCGTGCCGTGCAGGTCGGCCACGCCCAGCACCCGGGACAGGTGCTCGCCGAAGGCCAGCGGGGCCAGCAGCCACGTCACGTAGATCGCCGCCCGGGCCCGCGGGTCCTCGCTGGGGTGCACCCACCCCTCGCGCACGCCCTCCTCCAGCCACCGCCCGGTCACCTCGACGATCTCGTCGAACAGGGCGGCGGCCGCCGGCGTGCCGTCGAGGAACGCGCGCGCCAGGTAACGCCGCACGGAGGTGCCCGCGTCCAGCAGCGCCCCCAGCCCCGCCGCGTCGTCCAGCGCCTCCACCCCCGGGCCGCCGCGCACCAGCGAGATCACGTAGGCGTCACACTCCTCGCGCAGTCCCTCCTTGGTGCCGAAATGGTGCAGCACGAGAGCATGGGACACGCCGGCCCGGGCGGCGACCGCCCGCAGGCTGACCCGGTTGACGCCCTCGGCGCCGAACAGCTCCAGGGCCGCGTTCCGGATCCGGGCCCGCGCTGTGAGGTCCTCGTCGTTGTTGGCTGACCGCATGATCAGCATACTAACCAAATGGTCAGCCATCGGCAAGAACGGTGGCCGTCGCGACGGCGCACTAAGCTCAAGGGCTGTGCTGCGAAGGGTGACGGTCTGGCTGGCGGTGGTGCTCCTGCCGCTCGCCGGATGCGGCGGCGGCGCGCCCCGATCCGCGCCCGCGTCCGAGTCCGCGTCCGCGTCCGAGTCCCCGTCCACGACGGTCTCCCCCGCACCCACGAGCCCGGCACCGCGCCATGCCGAGGGCGGGCGGGCCGACGACATCGACGGTGACGGGCGCGCGGATCTGGTCGTCGAGGTCGGCGACCGGCGCGGGGACCGGCGCCACCTCGTGGCCGTCCACGGCTCGTCCCGGGGCCTGGGCAAGGGCGAACGCACGGTGATCCCCCCGGACACGTTCCTCTCCTGGCAGATCGACTCCGGCATCAGGGCCGACCTCGACGGCGACGGCTTCGGTGACGTGCTGGGCTACGGCCGGCCCGGCGACCGCGACGAGCAGATGCGCCCGTACGTCATGTGGGGTGATCCGCGCGGCCTCGGGGCCGGGAGGCCGCCGACCCCGGTGGCGTTGCCCGCCGAGAGCGACGTGGCGACCTACCGGGCCGTCGCCGGTGACTTCGACGGCGACGGCGCCGCCGACGTGGCGATGTCCAGCCCGCCCGGCAGCGGCCGGACCGACACGAACCTGGCGGTCCTGTACGGCCCGTTCGGCCGCGACGGGAGCCCGAGCCGCCGGAGCGTCCAGCCGTCGCCGACCGGCGGGGAGTTCTGGCGGATGAGCGTGGACCGGATCGACGGGCGGCGCGCGACGGGGCTGATCGTGTACGAGGGCGACGACGGCGAGCAGACCGCCGGCTGGCTGCTCGACGCCGGGCCCGGCGGCCTGGCGAAGGCGGGCCGCAGGCTGAACCCGGGCATGTCCGCCGCGTTCGGCGACTTCGACGGCGACGGCACGCGGGACGTGGCCGTCGGCGACGACGGCAGCCGGAACAACGAGCCCGGCTACGAGACGGAGGAGCCCTCGGTCGACAGGACGCTGACCCTCTATTACGGGGACGGCCGCACGGAGGCGTTCAAGGGCACCGCGGGCCGGGCGGTCGCCGGCGACTTCGACGGCGACGGCCGCGACGACCTCGCCTTCGGCGGCTCCGCCGGCGCCCCGGCCCGCCCGGTCCGGATGTTCTGGGGCGGCGCGGGCGGCCTGCGCGCCGGCGGCGCCGTCGGCGGGCTGGGCCTGGCCGTGCCGCTGACGTCGGGGGACTACGACGGCGACGGGGACGACGAGCTCGCCCTCACCGCGGGTGAGGACGGCCTCGAGGTCGTCGTGACGGACGGCCGAAAGGTGCTGACGCGGTTCGGCCTGTCCCCGTAAGCACAGGTCACGAACCGGCCGCTAGGGTGATTGATCGCCCAATGCCGGCCGGCCGAGCGGACGCGGAAATGACCTCTCATGCACCCGTGACCCGCAGGGGCCTGCTCAAGCTCGGCGCGGGAGCCGCCGCGACCGCCGCGCTCGCGGCCGCCGCGCCCGCCTCGGCCGCCGCGGCGGAGGGCCGGTTCGACCTGACCGCCCCCTCGACGGGTTCGGGCACGGCGTCCAGATCGGGGTCGAGCCGGCGGGAACGTCCGCGTACCTGTGGACGGAGACCGACGGGGTGAGCGACGGCGAGACCTCGCGGGGCAGCAGGCTGGCTCGGTTCAGGTTCGTCAACGGTCAGACGCTCACGACCACGTCGTCGGCGCTCACGAAGTACACGCTGATCTCCGGCGCCAACAACACCACGTGCGCGATCGACCCGTCGACCAACCGGCTGATCATGCGTTACCGGGGCGGAAGCACGTTCCGCTACGCGGTGTACTCGCTGGCGGCGGTCAAGGCCGGCACTCCGGCGAAGCTGCACGACGTGGCCCAGCCGTCGCAGGTCCAGCGCGCGCGGAGCGTGGCCGGCAAGTCGCTGGACTACCGGGAGCCGGAGGGCATGGCGATCCAGATCGTCTCCGGCGCCCCGCGCCTGTGCCTCGGGCTGGCCTCGGGCGTGGAGAAGGCGCGCCTGGCCAGCATCTTCTACAAGAGCGAACTCGTCTGACGGCGGGTCAGCGCAGGTTCCGCACCCGGATGCCGTGCGCGTCGGCGCGCTCGGCGCCGGCCGCGTCCACGTTGCTGATCGGGATCAGCCCGCGGACCTGCCCGCCGCGCCCCTCGTCCGTCATGCGGACGATCAGCAGGCCGGGATCGGTGCCGTGCGAGGAGTGCGGGTCGCCGGAGAGCGGGGTCGGGCCGCGCGTCGAGGCGAACACCCAGGCCCGGTCGGGGGACGAGGCGAACAGGTCCACCGTCGGGTCGGCGCTGTACGGCGACGTCAGCGGCACCGTGTTGACGCGGGCGCCGGTGCGGCCGTCGAAGACCTCGACCACGTTGGCGTCGCGGTCGCCCACCCAGACGTGGCGTTCGCGGGCGCTGACCGCGGTCCCGTGGGCGTCGCGCTCGGGTGTGTCGTCGTCGTAGAGCCGCTGCACGGCGGGCGTGTTCGGCGGGTTCGAGGCGGAGTAGCCGCTCCGCGGCACCCGGAAGACGCTGAACTGGTCGAGGTTGGCCGCGGTCCCGCCGCCCCCGTCGCCGAACACGGTGCCCTTCGCCTCGACGAAGCCGCAGCCGTTCGCGGGCACGTGGTCCTCGTCGTACTCCCCCACGACGGCCATCGGCGTGGCCCGCCAGTCCACGACGAACATGCCGCCGCCGCGCAGGCTGACGAAGACGGGGCCGTTGTCGGAGGCGATGAAGGGGCAGATCGGCGCGTTGTCGGGGCGGATGCCCGGTACCTGGCACGGCGCGCCGCTCGGGGTGGTGCAGCCCGCCAGGTCGAGCGTGGCCGCGGGCTCCTGGGCGAACGCGCCGGTCGCGTAGTCGGTGCGGATGCGCTCGAGCTTCTTGCCGTTCTGGTTGGCGATGACGAGGTACCGGTCGTCCTCGGTGGGCCACAGGGCGTGCGCCTGCCGGGCCCCGCCCGCGCCCACCTCGGTGGACAGGCACGCCAGCGGGCGGCGGGCGGCGGCGTCGAAGATCACCACATGGCCGCTGGCCACGAAGGCGAGCGCCGCGTGGGTGTCGGCCTTGTTGAACACGATCATGTGCGGCCGGACCGGGTTGCGCCCGGTGCTCGCCAGGCACAGGGACGACGTGGCGCCCCCCAGGTCGATCACGGCGGCCGGGCGGGCGGCGGACAGGCGCCTGGTGACGTCGCCGCCGTCGTAGACGTACACGGTGCCGCCGTGGGTGAGGCCGGCGGTGTCGGACTGGTCGACCAGCCAGATCTCGTAGGAGGGGTCACCGGGGGCTTCGGCCGCCCCCAGGACGAGCGTCATCAGTAGCGCGGCGATCGCGGCACGCCATCTCATGGCGCCTCCCGTCCCGTCTCGATCACGGATTCGAACGCAGTGTCTCCGCGATCTCCCTTCAGGGCAAGGGGCCCGCATGTCTTGACGTAGTCCGCCGGAGCGGCGACGGTCGAGAGCGAGTCCCGTACCCACAACCTCCGGTCACGGTTTCCTGTCAACCACGAGGTAGGCGGCGATGCTGCACAGACTCCTGACCCTGGCGCTCGTGGCGGCCGGTTTGACCGCCGTTCCGGTGGATCCGGCCTATCAGGTGCTGGTGTTCTCCAAGACCGCCGGGTTCCGGCACGACTCGATCCCGGCGGGCCTGCAGGCCATCCGCGAGCTCGGCGCGGCCGGTGGCTTCACCGTCACCGCCACCGAGGACGCCACCGCCTTCACCAGCGCCAACCTGGCCGGCTACCAGGCCGTCGTCTTCCTCAACACCACCGGCGA